>NZ_JBFTLX010000058.1:0-29142 GCF_056396665.1 Cupriavidus sp. 05T313
AAGGGAAGAGCGCCTGTATCCTTTGCTGGCCAGCTTGCAAGCGGGAGAGTTCATCTACGGGCGCCCAGCCTTTCCAGAGGTGGGGTATGCGTTCAAACACGCCCTCACCCAGGAAGTCGCAAGCAACTCCCTGCTTTCCGAAGAGCGCAGTGCGCTACATGAACGCACAGGTAGAGCCATCGAGGCCCTTTTCCATCAGCAATTGAAAGACCATTTCAGCGAGCTGGCACACCATTACAGCTTGGGCGGCAATGCTCCCAAGGCGGTGGAGTACTTGCACTGCGCCGGGCAACAGGCTGTCGAGCGTTCCGCTAATCTAGATGCCATCCGTCACATTGGTGCGGCTTTGGATCTGCTCCATAACCTGCCCGACACCCCAGAACGCGCGCGCCAGGAACTGACATTGCGCGTCACCTTTGGCCAAGCCTTGATTGCTGCCAGAGGTTATGCAGCAGCTGAGGTGGAGACAAACTATACTCGGGCGCTAGCTTTGTGTGAAAAATGCGGAGAAGCCCCGCAGCTCTTTCAGGTGAAGTTGGGATTGCGCATGTTCTTCTTGCTTCGCGCACAGCATCAGACGGCGTATGAACTGGGTGAGGGACTACTCAGCCTGGCTGAGAACACGCAAGAGCCGGTGTTACTCGGACAAGCGCATATCGCACTGGGAGGAGCCTCACTCTTTCTTGGCAAGTTTCCCATGGCCCGAGCTCACTTGGAGCAGGGGCTGGCGCACTATAAGACTGAACAGCATCCCACCCACGCCGGACTTTATGGACRGGATCCCGGCGTTCGTGGACTGAGCTTTTTGGCATGGACCCTTTGGTATCTGGGCTTTCCAGTTCAGGCCAGCGAACGAAGTCAGGAGGCGCTGGCGCTGGCCCGGAAGCTTTGTCATCCTTTTAGCCTGGCGCTCGGCCTCGTCTATGCAGCCGAGCTGCATCAGTACCGGCATGAGGTGCAACTGACGCGAGAGTGTGCTGAAGCCGCTATCGCCCTTTCGGCCGAACAGGGCTTTCCGTTCTGGCTCGCATGGGGAGCAGTCCTGCGGGGATGGGCGCTAGCCGAGCAAGGAAACAGTGACGAGGGCATCGCTCAGATGCGCCAAGGGCTGGCCGATTACCAAACGACGGGTGCCGAGTTCGGCCTGCCTTATATCCTTGCCTTGTTGGCTCAAACCTATGGGAAGGCGGGGAAATTCCAGACGGGGTTGGACGCGTTGGCCGCCGCGCTGGCCATGACGAGCAACACTGGGGAGCGCTATTATGAATCGGAGTTGCATCGGCTCAAGGGCGAACTGCTTCTCCAACGCTCGAACGCGCAGCCCCACGTGTTAACGGATCGTGAGGCAGCGGAGGCATGTTTTCATCACGCGATCGATATCGCTCGCCAGCAAAATGCGAAATCGCTTGAACTACGTGCCGCGCTAAGCCTCGCGCGGCTATGGCAACGCGAGGGGAAGATGGAACTTGCACGACAGACACTGGCCGGGCTGCATGAGTCCTTCACCGAAGGATTCGACACTGATGATTGGCCGCAGGTCAACGACCTGCTGAATGCCCTGTTCAGCGGTTGATTCGAAGACCCCCGCCCTCCATGTCGCGCACACAAATATCTGCTTCGTGCTGAAAGTGCTCCCAGCGATCCTGGACTTGATGTTGCGGTGATCCTGCTCGATCAAGTTGTTCAAGTACTTCGACGATCGCAACATCGCGTGCCCGGGGCAGCAACTCGTCCGTCTTCATTTCGCGCACCGCGCGGTGAGATGCCGCGTAGCCGTCCAGCGTGATTGTCTTCGGAGCGAGCCCTTGACTCTTGATCGCCTTCGCGAAGAAGGCCTTGGCTGCAGCGACATCGCGCTTGGCGCTGAGCCGGAAGTCGACCGTCTTTCCCGCTCGATCAACTGCACGGTAAAGATAGATACTATGGAAGGGCTGGCCCAAGTAAGCCCATTTGCCACGGCTTTTCACATACGTCTCGTCGACTCGCCATGAACGACCCGCGGATCTCCCAAACCGATCCCAGCGCTTCACGAACTCCGGCGTGAAGCGTTTGACCCAGCGCGTGATCGTCGTGTGCGAAAGCGACAGGCCGCGCTCGGTCATTATTCCAACGAGGTCTCGAAGGCTGAGCTTCTAACGCAGGTCAAAAACCCGAGCGTAACCCACCGGCCCCTCCGATTTGCACCGGAGCCGCATTTAGGAGACATTCGAAGTTCGGCCTCGCAGCATAGAACAGACATTCGCGGATGATATCCCGACCATGGTCCACCATGGCCCCGCCCAACCCGGTGAAATGCGGGTCTATATGTTATCGAAAAGGCCAATATGGTTGCGATCCGGCGCTTGGCGCGCTGCCTGACCAATGATCCCTGCCGGAAACCGGCGACGGGGCCTCATCGCGATCCTACGCGACGACCACAGCAGTGTGACAACGTCGTCACAGCGCACTCAAGACAATGTTGCATTGCGGAAATTGTAATGATGTGCCATTGCCATCAGGAAACCTAGGGTTTATACTCACCCTCGTCTCCTCCTTGTCTCCTCGACATGGATTCAACCCGCCTCCTTTGGCGGGTTTTTTTCGCCCGCGTGTTTTTTAGTGATTTATGAACCACTTTCAAGGCAATCGCCGCTGTAACGGCAAACCCCCAGTACTTTCGTAAGTGGGGTTTCAAGGGAGAGCCTGACGATTACCTACTTGCACACGGGCCATCCGCTACAGACGTCTCCGGCTGTCTGCTGCGAACGAAGGAATACCCCAGCCTCCGCGAGAGTTTGTGGGGGACGCGCTCGGTGGCCGCCGTCCTACTTCGCCGGGAACTGCGGGGGGTACTCATCGAAATCATTCGCCTGTACGTCGAACAGCAACAGATGCCGCACTAACCGGCCAAAGGGAGGCTACGCCGCCCGCGCCCATCCTTCACCGGCCTAAAGGCAAAGGCTTGTCGCACGCCGGATCAACCCAAGAACACCCTCAGAGCCGGGGCGGCATCAAACCGCGCACAGTACCAAGGGTGGGCGGGGTTGGAAATGCCACAAGCCCCTCGTTGCTTAGTCGTTACTCGTAAGAGAAGAAGCTGCCCAGCTTGCCCATGCGTTCGAGCGCCAGGCCGGCACCCCGCGCCACGCAGGTCAGCGGGTCTTCAGCCACCACCACGGGCAGGCCCGTTTCCTCGGCCAGCAGGCGATCGAGGTTGCGCAACAGCGCGCCGCCGCCGGTCAGCATCATGCCGCGCTCGGCGATGTCGGCGCCGAGTTCCGGTGGGGTCTGTTCGAGCGCGATCTTGACTGCCGACACGATCTGATTCAGCGGATCAGTTAGCGCTTCCAGGATTTCATTGGACGATATCGTGAATGGACGCGGGATACCTTCGGACAGGTTGCGGCCTTTGACTTCCATCTCGCGGATCTCGGAGTCTGGGAAGGCCGAGCCGATTTCCTTCTTGATGGCCTCGGCGGTCTGCTCGCCGATCAGCATGCCGTAGTTGCGGCGGATGTAGTTGACGATGGCTTCGTCAAATCTGTCGCCGCCCACGCGTATCGAGCCCTTGTAGACCATGCCGCCCAGCGAGACGACGCCCACCTCGGTCGTACCGCCACCGACATCCACTACCATCGAGCCGGACGGCTCCGACACTGGAAGGCCGGCGCCGAGTGCGGCGGCCATCGGCTCTTCAATCAGGTAGACCTGGCTGGCGCCAGCGGCCTGCGCGGATTCTTGAATTGCGCGCCGCTCGACCTGGGTCGAGCCGCACGGCACGGAGATGATGATACGCGGCGACGGCCGAAGCAGTTTGGTGTCGTGCACCGTCTTGATGAACTGCTTGAGCATCTGCTCGGTGACGGTGAAGTCGGCGATCACGCCGTCTTTCATCGGGCGGATGGCCTCGATGTTACCCGGCACCTTGCCCAGCATCTGCTTGGCATCCTTGCCGACAGCCTGGATGGTTTTCTTGGGATTGATACCCCCCTGCTGGCGAATTGCGACTACGGAGGGTTCATCAAGGACGATGCCCCTGTCGCGCATGTAGATCAGGGTGTTGGCCGTGCCGAGGTCGATCGCGAGATCGTTGGAGAAGTAGCTGCGGAGAAATCCAAACATCAGGAATCTTTCTTCTGGTAGTTCGCAAGTACGCGAAACGGCGGGCGCAAGAAGTGGCGCCAACCATGATTTTCATAGCGACGCATGGTATGGAGGCTTCACGCGTCACGTGGTGCTGGCTTCGGTGTCATTGCCAGCGCGCTGTCAGTCGATAAGAGCGATCGAACTCAGGTGGCCCGCCAAGGGGTGTCTGGCTTGCTGGCGGAATCGGCCATCACACGAGTCGTCGAGTAGACCACTTATTGAACTGCGCAAAAGCAGCATCGGAATCACAAAAGCCTCACGAAGTCTGATCGGAGATACTGTGGCCCGATACCTGCGAGTGACGTGAACCACTCGCGTCGCGCTTGAGCGGCAGGCAGGAATATCAGCGGAAGCGAATGATACCGTATGACTCTCTCCGATTCCCGCGTCAAACCGCGCGGACTTCGGGAACGGCAATCCTTGCCAGAGGCGACGTGATCGAGCAACAGCCATTCAGGCCGCATTTTCCTGGCTTGCCCGAACGCAGAGCGGCCGGATCTGGCGCTCCCCAAACCCAGGCGCTGCAGCGCGCCAGTGCTGGCGACCCGGCGGGTCCGGCTGTCAGTGCTGAAGCCAAGGGTGGTGTTGTCGTCCATTGCCAGCGAACCGGTATCCAGCGTCTGGTTGTGACCGAGATTCAGCCGTCCCTGTTGCAGCGCCGTGCCGCCCGTGCAGGTGTTGGCACCGTATGGCTGCTCCTTGCCGTGTGGTGTCTGCCGGACTTAAGATGATTTCGTATGGGGTTGGCGGCATTGGAGGCGCCCTGGTAGTACTCGCGCTTTTTCAACTATATGAAGGGCACCAGGCGCGCAGGCCCCAACGCGGCCCGGTACCAGTATTCCTACAATCCGCAGGAGCGCTCATGCTTTCAGATCTTCTGATGCACTTGCCGAGATCCAAGGCGACCGTCGTGTTACTGGCGGTGGTATCGGCCGCGGCAGTTGCAGCACCGCAGACGAGCAGTCGGTCGCAGAGTCTTAGTACCCAACGCGGCATCAGCGACGGACAGAGCGGTGGCACCGAGTTGCAAACCGGGCCGCTTTTGCATCAGCCCATTGTCGGGGCGCAGCCGATTGCGACACCCCAGGAACTGCCTCCCAATGGATCGACGCCATACCCGTACATTATTGCCCCGTATATCCAGGTCCCCGGCGCTATCCCCACTCCTCATCCGCAGCCACGTCCCCGACC
Organism: Cupriavidus sp. 05T313; assembly: GCF_056396665.1. Lineage (NCBI taxonomy): Bacteria > Pseudomonadati > Pseudomonadota > Betaproteobacteria > Burkholderiales > Burkholderiaceae > Cupriavidus > Cupriavidus sp. 05T313. The sequence goes on from NZ_JBFTLX010000058.1 coordinate 5,317, forward strand.
GATGCCGCATTAGAATTTGTGACGAATACCGACGACCGCGCCAAACTGATTGTCCGAGCCACTTACCGTGCCGAAGCCGGTGCCTTGGATCGCGCCGGAACCGCCTGCGGTCAGGCCCAGGTTCGAACCATCCTTGTTCTTGGTGTAACCAAGGTTCAGGTAGGCATCGGTGCGCTTGGACAGGTTGTAGTCAACCGATGCCACGAAGCTCCACGGATCGGCCTTGGTGCCGCGGAAGTCCTGGTAGTAGGCTGCGCCGGTCAGCGATAGTGCAGGTAGTAACTGATAGCCCACGCCCAGCCAGTACAGGTTCGAGACATTGTTAGCGCCGAGGTTGCCCGGCAGCGTGGCACCGTCGAGCGCCATGGCCCAACGATAACCAGCGTACATTTTGGCCGGGCCGAAGGCATACGATCCAGCCACGCTGGCGCGGCGGATCTTGGCGCCCGTCAGGGCACCAGTCGCGGCCAGGCCGAGGTTGGTTTCGTCGTATATACCCCCGACGGCGAACGGACCGACAGCGTAGGTCAGGCCAGCGCTGTACTCCTGGCCAATCTTGGGGCTGCCCGGCACTTCACCAAAAGAGCCGCCACCGGTGTTCGAGCCAAAGCTATACAGGGCTCTGGCGGTCAGGCCACCGAAGGTGCCGGCGTACTTGACGGAGTTGTCAGCGCGGCTGGTGAACCCTGCGTCCTGGCCGATGATCGAGTAGTTCGTGGAGATCCCCATTGGGTCGAATTGCAGGCCGAAGTCATAGAGCGGGGTCTGTTGACGGCCCAGGGTCAGGGTGCCCCACTGGCTTTGCAGGCCGACGTAAGCGTTACGACCGAACAGGCGGCCGCTTTGGGCCGAGGTGCCTGTATCGAGGTTAAAGCCGCTTTCCAGTACGAAGATGCCCTTCAGGCCACCGCCGAGATCCTCCACACCACGCAGGCCCCAACGGCTGCCCGACAGGTTGCCCGAGGTCAGGCGGGTCACGCTGCTGCCGCCCCCGGGTTGGTTATTTTGATATTCGAGACCAATGTCAAGGATCCCGTACAGCGTCACACTCGACTGTGCATACGCACCACCAGCGGCCAATGCAGCGACGGTGGCAATCCATTTCATCTTCATAACTCTTTCCTTGTTAGCTGATGATTGGAAACTTTGGGCTACCCCGACTGCAGGCCAACGCAATCCGTTCACGTCGATTTTGTATTATGTACCAGCGTTCGGCTAACGAAACTTGCGAACGGTGGCTTAACGAACCTTCGAACAGTTCTTTGGAACGGGCCGGTACGCATGCCAAAGTCCCTCCCGCATCACGCAATGCCACAGAACTCGCGTCGGTACTGTTCTGGCGTGGTGCCCGCCTCTCGCTGGAACATCGCGATAAAGGCCGAGGCGGTGCTGTAGCCGAGATCGAAGGCGATTTCCTGCACGCCGCGGCCCGTTTCCAAGGCATCGATGGCGCGCAGAAAGCGCAGGCGCTGACGCCAGTCGCCGAACGACATGCCGAGTTCGTGCTGGCACCGGCGGGCTAGCGTCCGTTCGGTCATGTGCACGCTGGCGGCCCAGTCGGCCAGCGTGCGGTGGTCGCCGGGATCCGCCTGCAACGCTTCAAGCACGGCAATCAAGGCAGGCGTGGCTGCCGCCGGCAGATAGCAACGCTGCACCGATGCCTGCGCGAGCTGATCGACCACCACGTGCGCGAGCCGCAGGTCGGCCGGCGTGCGCGGTACATGCATGTCGCGCGCGGCGAAGTCAGCCAGTACGCTCCTGATGATTGGGCTGATGCGCACGGTGCAGGCTTCGGCCGGCAGTTGCGCGCACAAGCCTGGTTCTATGTAGATCGAGCGGTAGACGATCGCGTGCCGCAAGGTGCAGCTATGCACCACCGCCGGCGGGATCCACACCGCATACTGCGGCGGCGAAAGCAGCCGCAGCCCGTCGGTTTCCATCTGCATCGTGCCGTGCGCCGCGTAGTTCAGGTGGCCCCAGCTATGGCTATGCGCCGCGGCCTGCGTGTCAGCTCCGAATTCGTCGTAGCGGAAATAGAAAGGACCGTCCATCCCTTCGACGTCCTGGATTGGCAAGTAGCGCCGTTTGTCGGGCATGGTTCGTCGGGTTCGTGTGGTTTGTGGCGAGAAGAGTCCGGAAACCCGGATTGGATGTCATAATTCAGCTATATGCCTTAACGCGGACGCATGCATGATAGCCCTGCACTCGTACTAAGGAAAACCTTCATGTGGCAATACGCGTTTCCGCTACTGGCCGTCGTGATCTGGTCCGGTAATACCGTCGTCAGCAAGATGGCGGCCGGCGCCATCGCACCGGCCGAAATCAGTTTCTACCGCTGGCTGCTGGCCGCCCTGCTTTTCACGCCGCTGGCGTTGCGCCCGGTGCTGCGCAACTGGCCGGCGATCCGGCCGCGATGCGGGCGGATCGCGGTACTGGGCCTGCTCGGCATGGTGGCCTATCAGTGCCTGGCTTATTACGCGGCCTACATGACCACGGCCACGCACATGGGCATCATCGGCTCGCTCACGCCGATGATGGTGCTGGCGTTGTCGATCCTGCTGCTGGGACAGCGCCTGACGGCCGGTGCCGTGGCGGGATCCCTGCTGTCGATCGCCGGCGTGCTGGTGGTGGTTTCATCCGGCGACCTCCGCGGCCTGATGGCCAGCGGCGCCAACCTGGGGGACGGACTGATGCTGCTGGCGATGCTGGCCTACGCGGTCTACGTCATCCTGCTTAAGCGCTGGAATATGAAGGACGTGCCAGCGTTGCAACTGCTCTACCTGCAAATCGTCGTAGCCGTTGTCGCCCTATTGCCGCTCTACCTGCTCACGCCCAGGATGGGCCTCTCGGCGGCCAACCTCCCGCTGGTTGGATTCGCCGGATTGATGGCGTCGATGGTCGCACCGCTGGTGTGGATGCACACGGTCGCCAGCATTGGCCCAAGCCGCGCGAGCATGTTCTTCAACCTGATCCCCTTGCTCACCGCGCTGATCGCGGCGGTGGTGATCGGGGAGTCGCTGGCGGCGTATCACGCGCTCGGCGGGGCGCTGACGGTTGCGGGCGTGCTGCTGGCCGAGTTGTGGAAGGCGCCGCCGCGGCTGCAAGCTGCGGCGCCGTGAGAGACCGCCGCACCCTCAGGCGCGCCCTGCTGCCCGCACCGAGCCGTAGCGCGCGGTCAGCCGGTCTACGGAGTGACGGAAATCGCGGATCGTTTCGTCAATGATCTGCTGAACCGGCACGACCGAATCGATTCGTCCGCATACTTGCCCCGTCAGCGGCACTGCCGCCTCCATGTCGCCGCCAAAGTAGAGCTGCTGAACGCCGGCGAATTCACTCTTGATGTTCTCCGGCAATTCCAGCTCGATCCGGGAGGTGCGCGCCGTGCGCAGCGCCCGGAGCGCCGGGCCCTTGCCGCCGCGATTGAGAAAGACGGTATCTGTCTCCTGCGCGCCGACGATGGCATTCTTCCAGTTGTCATGAACGGGCGACTCGGCCGATGTCAGCATGCGCGTGCCCATCTGTATGCCTTCCGCGCCCATCGCGAATGCCGCCGCCATCGTGGCGCCGTCGCAGAAGCCACCCGCGGCTACCACCGGGACATCGACCTTCGAGCAGACAAGCGGCAGCAACACCATGGAGGTCACGTCGCGCTGGTTCTTGAACCCACCGCCCTCGCTGCCCTCCACAATCAGGCCGTCCACGCCGGCCGCCACCGCCTTGAGGGCGCCGGCCAGGGTTGGCACCACATGAAAAACCGTGAGGCCGGCTTCCTTCAGCTCCGCGCAATAGCGTGTCGGGTCGCCAGCCGATGTTGTCACGAACCGGATCCCCTGGTCGACGACGAAACGTACGATATCGGGATCTCGCACATAAGTCAGCGCGATGTTGACCCCGAATGGCTTGTCGGTCAGTTCTCGCATCTTGCGAATCTCGCCGCGAATCGTATCCAGTTCTCCGGATGATGTCTCGATGATTCCCATCCCACCCGCGTTGGAGACCGCCGCCGCCAGTTGCGCCCTGGCGATCCACCCCATTGGGGCCTGGATTATCGGATGCTGGACGCCCAGCATCTCGGTCACGCGATTCGTTATCGTCATGGCTTTGTCTCCGCTCTACTCTGGTAATACTGCACGGACGCGCTGCGCCCTCTTCACGCCGGAAAAACTTGTGGCGCGATAGCGCGTTCCGCATTCGGGAATGAAACCTGGCCGTAGAGATTAGGGGCACGCCGATACACCGTCCAATGATTGTTTTGAATAGGTATTCATGCACTCCGGACATGGTGTCTCCATAATTCTCCGCCTGCGGCCAGCGCCGGCAATGCCCCGAGCCGTTGACCAGCCGCAAGATCATTCAGATCATGCACCGAAAATGTTCACATCAGCGGCCAGTGTTCCGTGGCAAGCTGGGCAGACCACACTGTTGCCACCTGCCCAGGCTTGAGGAGCCCTGAATGGAATCTATCGACCGCCAGTCTTCGTCGCAACGCTTCCTGACCCGTCTCGGCGCGGTATTGGTCGTGCTGGCCGTTGCCGCATGTGCCGGCCCCGGAACGCCCGCCGCCGGATCGGCAAGCCCTGCGCCGGCCGGCACAGCAAGCGCGACAAGCGCCGCGGACCCGCTGCCCTCCTGGCAGGACGGCGCGGCCAGGCAGACCATCCTTAAGTTCGTGGCCAGCGTCACCCGCGAAGGCTCGCCCACTTATGTGCCGCCGGCCGAACGGATCGCCACGTTTGACAACGACGGCACGCTATGGAGCGAGCAGCCGCTGTATTTCCAGTTCCTGTTCCTGATCGAACAAGTCAAGTTGGCGGCACCGAAGCATCCTGAGTGGAAGAACAACCCGGCCTTCAAGGCGCTGGTGGCGAACGACCAGGCAGCGCTGGCCAAGCACCAGAAAGAACTGCTGGCGCTGATCGCGGTCGCAAATAGCGGCATGACCGTGGAGGCCTACGACGAGACCATCCGCGCCTGGCTGGTCACGGCAAAGCATCCCAGGTTCCAGCGTCTCTTCACCGATCTTGTCTATCAGCCGCAGCTTGAGTTATTGGCCTACCTGCGCGCCAATGGCTTCAAGACATTCATCGTCTCCGGCGGCACGATCGAGTTCATGCGCCCCTGGTCCGAGAAGGTGTATGGAATCCCGCCCGAGCAAGTGATCGGTTCCAGCCAGGTCGTGACGTATCAGCTGCAAAATGGCAAACCTGCCCTGGTGCGCCAGCCAAAGCTCGATTTCATCGACGACGGCCCCGGCAAGCCGGTGGGCATCTACCGGGGGATCGGCCGCCGGCCGATCCTGGCATTCGGCAACTCCGACGGCGACCTGCAGATGCTGCAGTACGTGGTGGCCGGCAGCGGCGCCCGCCTGGCGTTGCTCGTGCATCACGACGATGCCGAGCGGGAGTTCGCCTACGACCGCCAGTCGAAGGTCGGCAAGCTGGACAAGGCCTGGGACGAGGCCGTCGCCAAGGGCTGGACGGTCGTGAGCATGAAGCGGGACTGGAAGCAGGTGTATCCGGCGGCGCCGCGATAGGCTCTCCCAACTACAACGGCTGGCGTGAAACGGCGCGGTTGTCCATGGCCGCCCGTACAGCATGGCAATGGCGCACGAGATTCGGTTGCGATAAGACAAATAGCTTGAGAGGCGTATCTATGTCATAGAAGACGATGTTCGCCACAAAGCCGTAGACGCCAGCGTCGATACTGTTCGGATCAGGACCGAAAAGAAAACCCCGATCACCGGTCATGTTGGCCACCACCTGCAGGTCGGCGATGCCACGGGCGTAGACCTCCTTGGGGGAGAAGCGGCCGATTCCCTGATAGTGGTATCGATCGAAGTTGTATTTCCTTGCGGCCTCGAGGTCGTCCGCCGCGATCTCCGGATGCGTCCTGAGGAGCGCGTCCCGAAAGGCTGTCCAGAAGCGCGGATCGCGCCACCGCGAGTAAGACATGACCCAGTAGAGATCATCCAGCGCGCGCCGGACAAGAAGATCCAGGTCGCGCTGAAAGGGGGTCAGCGCATCGTCGATGGGCAAGCGATACTTGCGCTTTAAATGGGACACGATGGCATCGCTGTCGCCTATCGACTGCCCGCCATCGTCGACATACGGGAGCTGGCCGCGCGGCGCCGCTTTCGCATCCAGGGTGTGGCGATGCTCGAAAGGCAGGCCGCACAGTTTCAGGAATGCGAATACCTTCAGGCCGTATGGATTGTTGTCTTCAAGGCCAAACAGATCCGGATAGGAAAAAAGTGTGATCATGCCGGCCTCCCCTGCAGATGGCCCGGGCTCTCTACACCAGCCAGGCTCTGATGATTCCGCATGCCGCGCGGGGGACGCCGGGAAGCGGATTGCCCGCCTCCCAGGCTAGCCGCAGCGTTTCAATGCTCTGCTTCGGACTGGACCGCGCCGATGGAGGCCATGACAACGCGACGCGCGTCGAACTCCTCGGCAATCTTCTGATCCTGCGCGAACTGCGCTTCCACGTCGACATTGGCAAACTCGATAGCGCCCATGTCGGCAAATGCACTTTGCACGCGCGGGCTCCACAGGCCGATATCCTTGACTGTGGGGACGATGCGGCTGAACAGCCGCTGGCGGAATTGCCGCATGGTTTCGGACTCCCGCACTGCTTTGGCGCACTCCTCCTCCGGCAGCCCGAGGCGGCCCCAGACTTCCTTCTGGTCGAAGCGGTCGCGCATCATGTAGCAAGCCTCGATCACAAAGTCCTCGCGCTCCTTGCGCTCGGCCTCCGTCACCTGCGGATAGAAACCGCGCAGCGCAGTGCGGCCGAATGCAACGTGGCGCGCCTCGTCCTGCATCACGTAGGCGTTGATCGATGCGGCCAGCGGATTCTTGGAGAAGTCGCGAATGCGCTGGAACGCGGCCAGCGCAAGCCCCTCCACCAGCACCTGCATGCCCAGATAGCAGAAGTCCCAGCGCGAATCGGTCAGGATGCTCTCAAGCAAGGATTTGAGTCCCGGCGTGATGGGATAGAGGATGCCGACCTTCTCGTGCAGCAGGCGCGAATAGGCCTCCACGTGACGTGCTTCGTCCACGGTCTGCGTGGCGGCATAGAACTTGGCATCCATGTCCGGGACCATCTGCACGATCCGCGCCGAAACCATCAGGGCGCCCTGCTCGCCATGCAGGAACTGCGACAGCGAATGCGCCTGCTGGTGGCGGCGCACTTCGATGCGGTCGTGCTTGCCCATCTTTTCCCAGAGCGGCGTGCCGTAGATCGGGATCATCCGGTCATCGAGTTCCTGCGGGTTCTCGGGATCGAGTTCCTGCGACCAGTCGATCCGGTCGGTGGCGTTCCATTGCTGCTTCTTGCTGGTTTCATAGAGCTGCAGCAGTTTGGAATTCTCGTTGTCGTATTCCCAGTTGAACTCGGTGGCAACCTGGCTGCCGATCGACCAGCCCGTCTGTACCACCGGCAGCGTGTAACGATGAACGGATGACATGCAATCTCCTTTGGCGCTCATGGGTTTCGACCGGTCTCCATGCCTGCTTAGCCGGAGTTGGGACCTGTCTTGAATTTGCGTTGGCTTCCGGCTATAAACAGAATCATAATTCTCTTTCTTGTTAATTCAAGGACCCGGCACAGGGTCCGGAGAAGCCGGGAGACATTGATGCAGTTCCACAATCTGACTGTCGCGCAGGTCACTCGGGAGACCGAAGATGCTTGCTCCTACACGCTTTCGATCCCCGACGCGCTGCAGCAATCTTTCGCCTACCGTGCCGGGCAGCACCTCACCTTCCGGGTAAACGTGGATGGGGAAATACTGCTGCGGAGCTACTCGCTTTCCAGCTCGCCTGAAGCGGGAGGCCTGCCGGTTGTCACGGTCAAGCGCATCCCCGATGGCCGCGTGTCGGGATGGTTTCATGGCCATGTCCGGGCCGGAACCCGGCTGGAGGTGAGCGCGCCGGCTGGCCGCTTCGTCTGCGAGAACATGGACGCCCCGCTCGTCTTCTGCGCGGCGGGCAGCGGCATTACGCCGGTCCTCTCGATGATCCGGTCGGCGCTGGCATCCACGCGCCGCAGGATGACGCTCTTCTACGCCAACCGAGATACGCGCAGCACGATCTTCGCGGCGGAGATTGCCGCCCTGGCGCGGGGCAATCCGGATCGCCTCGCTGTGCATATGCACTGCGACGATGCCGATGGCTTTCCCGAGCGCGGCAAGATTGCCGCCCTGCTCTCGTCCGTTGCGCAATGCCAGCTCTATCTGTGCGGGCCGGGGCCATTCATGCAGACCGTACTGGAAGCGGCCGAGGCGGCCGGGATGGCGCGCGGGCGCGTGCATCTGGAGCGATTCGACGCTCCCATGCCGGAGCCTGAGGCTGGCTCGGCGATCCGTGCGGCATTGCCGGCGGCAACCAGCGCGGTGGCTTGCGATGCCAAGGTAATCCTCGGCGGCGCACTGCATGTCGTGCGTGTCGCCAGCGGCCAGTCACTGCTGCAAGCCGCGCTCGCCTGCGGCGTGGATGCGCCCTATGCTTGCGAGGAGGGCTATTGCGGATCGTGCGCGGCCAAGTGCATCGATGGCGCGGTGGTTCATGAGCGCAACGATGTCTTCGGCGCCGACGAGCTTGCTGCCGGCTGGATCCTGACTTGCCAGGCGCGTCCGCGCCAGGAGCGGCCGGTCGCAATCACCTATGACGTATGACAGCAGAAACCACCATCCCGGCGGACACTGCGGCGACCACGTTGCGCGCCGGGCTGAAACAACCCCGTCAGGAACGCAGCGAAGCCACCCTCAAGGCCATGCTGGCGGCCGGCCGGACGCTGATCAACGAGGCCGGCAGCCTGACCGGGTTTTCCCTCGCCGATCTCGTGCGCGCCGCTTCCACCTCGATCGGGGCCTTCTATGCCCGGTTTCCGGACAAGGAGACCTTCTGCGCGCTGGTGCTGGAAGACACACTGGCTGAATTGCGAGCCGAGCTGGACTATTCGCTGGCCACGGACCCGACCTGGAACGCAGGGCCCGCTGCCGCGATCTGCGGCCGTATCGTTGGTTTCTATGTCGGCCTGTTCCGCAGGCATCGCGGCCTGTTTGCGGCCTACATGCGGCATAGCCCTGCGCAGAATCCCCTGTGGCAACCTATCCGCGAGGCCAACCGGCGGATCCTGGACGCCATGGTGCCGCGCCTGGCCAGCCAGGTTGCCGCCGGGCGCTTTACCGGACCCGACGGCGAGACCCGGATCGCGGTGCAACTCGTGATCAGCGCGCTGACCAGCATCGTGCTGCATGCGCCCAGCGGCCTGGCCCTGGACGATCCGCGGCTGGAGCAACGGCTCACGGCGATGCTGTATTGCTATCTATCCTCGCCTGCGGCCGGCGACGCATAGGCGCGCTAACCCTCCGGCAACAGCAGGTAGCGCCTCATCATCCTGACGAGATGGGTTTCCAGCTTGCGTCCTTCGAGATGCAACGGGCCCGGATCGTTGAGCAATATATTGGCCAGCGTGCCCACCAGGAATTGAATGGCGACCCGTACCTCGAAGGTGGCATGGGCCGGCCGCGGCGAATCAAGCTGGCTGGCCAGCAACGGCACAAGCAAGTCCTGCACGCGCCGGTTGGCTTGCCGCATGGGATTGTCCCCGCTGCCTGTGGCCGAGTAATGCCGCAGGAATCCCTTGAAGAGGCCACGGTTCTGCCGGAACCGGCCGACGTAGATGCGCACGATGCGCTCGACGATGGCGGATGCCGGGCCAGTTTGCCAGACCGGATCCTCCGCGATCGATTGCCGGGTGATCGCTTCGGCTTCGGCCAGCGCGGCCTCGAGCATGAATGCGAGGAAAGCCTCCTTGTCCTTGAAGCGCGCGTAGAAGGCACCAATCGATGTGTTTGCCGCGCCGACCACGTCGTTCAGCGAAATCTCATCCAGATTGCCGCGCTGCTCGGCAAGCGCACGGCCGGCCTTGACCATCTTGTCGAGGTTTTGCTCGCTGCGCGACTGGCGCGGGGGGCRCATGGCGGGTGGCTGCTCCGTGCCTGCCGCGAGTGCCTTCGCCGAACGGCGCGCGGGCGCCCCCTTGCGAGCGGACGTGCTTGCCCGGCCTGGCGGCCGGGTCGCGGGCTTGCGGATCGTTGGCATGACGGCGGAACTCTCGATGAGCGACAAAGAGCCGCATTATGCGACATGTGCCACCCGGCTCTTGAGAATCCCATGACGGGTGCCGTGATCCCGGCAAGGTCCCCGCGCGAGTCCTATTCCACTTTCGCCCAGCCGGCATCCGGTACGAATGTCCCCATCGCTTTGGCCCGCGACGCCGTGCCGGCGCCAAGGTCCCGCGCATAGACCGTACCGCTGCTGTCGAGCGCGAATGTGTGCGCGCCAGTCTTTCCATACGCCACCGGCCAGGCAAGGAACACATACTTTGCGTCGCTGCCCTTGCCCGGCGGGACGATACGGTAATGGTAGCCATGGAACGCTTCCGCGGCGGGCGTATCCGCCCCCATCACCAGGGCATCAGGCCCGAGCGGACTCTTGTCGCCCTCGGAGTCCGCTGGCCAATACAGCCCGTCGGTCTTACCGGCCCGGCTTACCAGGCGCTTGGCATAGGCGCCGTTACCGACCTCCGTGGCGTATTGCTGCTGGGCTTCGGCCAGTTGGCGAAGCATGGCAATGGTTTCCAGCTCGTTGCGGCCGAGACGCCGGGCGCGGAGTTCCTGCTGGCCGGCACGCAGGTCAAACTTCCAGCCATCGCCGGATTTGACCATGGGAATCGGAAACGACCAGCCACTCTCGCCCACGACGAGACTGGCCCGGTTGTCGCCGGTCTTCTCGATCTGATGTTGCCTGGCCCAGGCGGCCAGGAAAGCATAGATGTCATCGCGATGCACGCCACCCTCCGGTATCAAGAACGGATATTGCGGGCCCAACACCTGCTTGAGCGCATCATTGTCACTACTCGAGATGGCATCGACCAAGGCATTCGCCGCCGCCTCCGGCGTGGGATATGCATGCTGGGCAAAGACCGGGGCGGCGATCGCGAGCGCTGCCGCGGCCACCAGGACGCGCAGCCCACGCGCGGTTCGGGCACCTACGAAGTTGCGTATCATGCTTATCTCCGACCATGGCCGCCAAATCCACCACCACCGCCAGGGTGGCCCCCTCCCCCTCCACCACCGCGCTGGGGTGCCGCCGCCCTGGGCTGGCCCGGATCGCGGGCCGCGGCCCTGGGTGCGGCCTGTTGCCGCGCGCCGCCGCTATCCCTGGCCGCGCGCTGCGATTGCTGCCTCACCTTGTCGCCATTGCCCGCATCGCGCAACGCGCTGTCTCGATTGGCATCGCGCGAGCGGTTGCGTGCATCGGCGTGGTCGGCCCGTTGCCGGTCGGCGCCGGCTGGGTTGCGTTGCTCGCCGGCCGCGCCGCGCGCTGCCGCGCGGTTTTCTCCCGCACCACCATGGCCGGGGATGGATTGCCCGGTACGGCTCTCCATCGACTGGGCTGCGCGGTCGCGGGCCGCATCCCGGGAGCCCGGCGCGGGTGCGGCTCTTTGCGCGCCCTGTTGCCGGCTGGAAAGCCCGGCCTGGCGCTGCTGGTCGTAGCGGCTGCTCACGTTCGGGTTGTTGTACGGGACATTGCCGCGGTGCGCCGGATTGTGTTGCCAGTTGGTATTGGCGCTATTGACGTTGAGCCGGTTGTTGACATTGACGTTGTTATAGCGATTGACGTTGATATTCACGTCATGGTTGTTCCAGTTGAATCCGCCCCACATCGAGTTTACCGCCGCAACGCCAAGACCAAACCCGATCCCGGCGACCATGGCCGAGGCAAACGTTGAGCCGGGAGGCGGGGGGTAATAGGCGGGTGGATAGGCCGGATAGGGCCATGCGCCATAAACCACGGTGGGGTTATAGGCAGGTACGTACACCACCTGCGGATTCGCCGGCTCAATCTGCACCACCGTGGTGCCGCCGGTGGTCTGCGTCACCACCTTCTGCTGCTCGGTCGTCTTCAGGCTGCCCGCCTTTTGCGCTTGCACACGCAAGCGCTGCACGGAATCCATCACGTCATTGGGCTGGTCGAGAAAGGCGTTGCCGATCGACTGCACCCACTGTGGCTGCCTGCCCATCAGGTCCAGCACCGAAGGGAATGCCGCCAGCGATTGCACGCTGGGATCCCAGGGCTCCCCGGCCACGGCTTTGGTGGCCGCATCCCCGGAGAGGCTGGGGTTTGATTTCGACCATGCCGCTGCCGCCGCCACGTCTTCCGGGTAGGTCGCCGCCATCAGCACCTGGGAAAGCAAGGCGTCAGGGTAAAGGGCAATCGGCGCCATGAGCTGGTCCAGTTGTCCGTGATCGAGCTTGGACTGCGCCAGCGAAGCGCCGGCCGGGATCAGCAGAAGCAGCCCAAGCCACCAGGTGGCCAACACTCTCAAGCGACGCATTTTTGCCTCTCCACGAAAAGACAGGCATCGGCTCAATCAACACGCTGGCGCCCAGCGGCTTTCCTGGATGCCCGGCCAGTCTGCACAATATGCGACGGCTAACAGGCGTGGCAATTCAAAATCTCTTTGGTCCACCTTAAACAAAATAGGAAAACAGATGGACAGAAATGCAGAGCATTCCGCGGATGCAAGTGGCATCGAAACAATTCATGTAGGCGCAAAAGGAAATTGAACGTACCTGAGCCGTTATACCGTCATCATTGACGTCTACGTTATATCTTGGGGGGGAACGAGCCCAGGCTCCCCATGGCCATCGGCGTTGGCCGTGCCGTCTCGATCCGGGCCATTGCGCAAGAGTTGGAACGAAGGTGTTGAGATGAAGCACTATCCGCTCGAATCGCGTTTCGCCATGCAACGGCGTAGCCGATCCTGGCCCCTCGGCGCGGCTTTCCGCAGCCGGATCGCCATTGGCGCGTTGATGCTTGCGCCTGCGCTGGCTGGCGCCCAGGGCGCCCCCGACTTTAGTTTCCTGAACGCCAGCGTGCAGAAGCGCGCCAACGGCGTGCTGTCGCTAATGTCTTATTCCGTGGTGCCGGACCTGACTTCCAGTTCGTTGTCGATCAACAACGCCAGCTCCGGCAACCCCGGCATCGTGATGTCGCAGCTAGGCGGCGGCGCGACCATGAGCAAGTCATTTCCAATCTACCTCGAGGGCGCTATCGCCTATAGCCGGTACGATCCCCAGTTCGTTGCGTCCAATGGAACAGAATCGAGATCCGTGCCGGCCAAGTGGAACACGGTCTCCGCCACCGGCGGGATTGGTTGGGATTTCCCCCTGACGGAGAACAAGGAACTGGTGTTCCGGCCCATCTTCAACTTCTCCCTGGGTTATGTAGCCAGCGATCTCTCGGTGGCCAAGTTTGTCACGGAGCGCATCACCGACCGGCAGATCAACTTCCTGGACCACGGCACCCTGAACGCCTACGGGCTAGGCGGCTCGGTCATGCTGGACTGGGAGCACTACCGGGAAACCCACGAGATCGACCTCGAGTTGCGATACACCAATATCCATCTCCAGAGCTTCGGCGGCAGTTCGGAAGCCGTGCAGGGATCGGCCTCTGCCCAGACCGCCAACCTGTACGCGCGCTGGCGCGCGCCCACGGGGCTGCGCGCCCTGGACCGGCCCGTGCGCTATGTACTGGAACTTTCGCACTCGCGCTATCTTGGCAGCCAGTCCGAAATCCTCGGATTCACCAACCTGACGACCCTGGGCACGGGCCTGGAACTCGATACCAGCGCGCATGAAGTGTTCGTGACGCGCATACGCGCCGTGGTGCGCTACGTATTCGGCAACAACGTATCGGGCGTCTCGCTGGGGCTGGCCGCCAGCTTCTAGCGCCGCGGCAGTCAGGCGACGACCGGGACTCTCCCGCGTTGAAGTCCTAATATCGCGCGTCGAAAAATGTGAATTCCGCTTGGCTGGCCGCGGACTTACGCTAACTGGAAATGATCAGGATCAGGACCGCGCCTGCGCGCTGGAATGAGATCTGGACCTGCTGCGATCCATTGAGGGCCTGCCGTGGCAATGCGCGATTGGTTTAAGTTGTTGAACAGCCTGATCTGGGTGATCCTCGCCGCGGCCTGCGGGACGCTCCATGCGCAAAGCGCCCCGCAGGATTCCGGCGCCATTGAACGACCGGCGGTACCTACGGTAACCCTGCTGGACCGCCCCATCGCCTCGTTCCGCGCAACCCTGGCCGGCGTGCCGCCCGAGGCCCGGCGCGAGCGTGCCGAGGCCAACCTCGCCAGCCTGACACGTGCCGAACTCGCCCTGCCTGTCCAATGGGTATCCAACAGACTGGACGGCGAAGACGGCGTGGCCTTTCGCATCGGCAACCGGCTTGTGTTTTCGTACGTCGAACATGACCGCGAGCCGCGGCGATACCACGGCCTTTGATGCCGACGTACGCCAGATCGCCGAGCGCCTGCAACAGGCCATGACCGCGCGGCGCGACCAGATGCGCTGGCCGGTGCTGATACGGGGCGTAGCGCTGACATTGCTGGCCAGCGCGCTTCTTGGGCTGCTGAGCTGGGCGATTGCGCGCCTGCGCGCCTAGGCCTATGCCTCCATGCAGCGGATCATAGAGGCACACCTGCTCAGCCGCACCTCCCGTGGCTTCGACTGGACGGGATCGGCTTATCAGCTGGCACGGCAACTGGTTCAGCTGATCGCACTCTTCCTTTTCATGCTGCTGCTCTACCTGTGGCTGATCTTCGTGCTGGAGCAGTTCCCTGCGTCGCAGCCGATGGGAACCCGACTGGGTGCGATGCTGTTTGGCTTGCTCACCCGCATTGCGCTGAGCGGCATCCAGGCGTTGCCGGGCATCATCACCGCGATTGTGATCCTGCTGATCACGCGCGCCGTGCATGCCATGGTGAACAACATCTTCGAAGCTGCGCAGCGGGGCAGGCTGGAGCTAACCGGCATGCATCGCGAAACCGCGGGCGCCACGCGCCGTGTCGTGGTGCTGCTGGTGTGGGCACTGGGCTTCGTCTTCGCGTACCCTTACCTGCCTGGCTCGCAGAGCGACGTCTTCAAGGGCCTGAGCGTGCTGTTCGGCTTCATGATCACGCTGGGATCGGCGGGCATCGTCAATCAACTGATGAGCGGCATGGTGGTGGTCTACTCGCGCGCGCTCAAGCGCGGCGACTTCGTCACGCTGGGGGAAAACACCGGCACGGTGATGTCGCTCGATACGCTATCGGTCAAGCTGGTCAACGTGCGCAATGAAGAGATCACCATTCCCAATGCCGTCGTGGTGGCCTCTCCCATCGTCAACTATTCGCGCCATGCCACGGACCGTGGCGCCCTGGTTGCAACCACCGTCACCATCGGCTATGACACGCCATGGCGGCAGGTCCACGCCATGCTGCTGGCGGCGGCATCGCGCATGCGGCATGTCGCCATGGTGCCCACGCCGTTCGTGCTCCAGCGGGCGCTGTCCGACTATTACGTGGAGTACGAGCTGATGGTGGCCATCGACGATCCCGCTTTACGCCCGCAGGCGCTGTCGTCCCTGCACGCCGAGATCCAGGACGAATTCAACCGCAACGGGGTGCAGATCATGTCGCTGCACTTCATGGCCCAGCCAGCGGAGCCGGTAGTGGTCAAACCCGGGCAATGGCGAGGCCAGGATCAAGGCGGCCCGGCGTAGTCGCGGCACCCTTTTCGGCACGCTCGGACAGAGCCCCTGGTGCGTGCCACCGCCCTCGCCTCGCTGGCTATATGTTGACCTCACTGGCGACCCGGCTGATGCACGCGATGGCATGTTGCGCCATGGGCGACGGCGTGCGGTTGCGAAGGCTCACGACACCCATCTCGGAGTACAGCGCCGGCAGTCCCAGGATATGCAACGGGAGCAGCGCGCCGGCATCGATATCGGCCTGCACCGACGTCAGCGTCGCGGCCAGGACGGTGTCAGTGGACAAGGCCACGGACCGGAGGATGGTGAAGTCGTCGCACTCAAGCGCAAGCGGGGCTTCCTGGCCCGCCGGCAATCCAAGCACCCTTGCCAGTTCGGCCTTCACGATGCGCGGTACTTTCGTGGCCGCGACACCGTAGTGCCAGGCCTCGGTCAATGTGCACTGACGCGAGGCCAGCGGATGCGATGCACGAACGTAGAAGCCGCCGCGCTGGGCGCCCACCGGCCGGATCTCCAGAGCCGCATCTTCCGGCAAATCCCGCACGTCCGCGACAAAGAACTCGATATCCTCCGCGCGCAAGCGTTCCAGCAACTGCTTCCAGTTGCTCTCCTCGACGCGCAAGGCAACCCTGGGATAGAGGCGGCGCAATTCGGACAACGCCCGTGGCATGAGGGTGGCGGCCGGGAATGGTCCGGCCCCRAAGGCGGTATCGCCCAGCCGGCTGTCGCGATAAAGATCGACATCGCGCTGCAGGCAGCGCGCATCGAACAGCAGCCTGCGCGCCCGTTCGATCACGAACTCGCCCGCCGGAGTCGGCCTGACCTCGCCCACGTCACGGTCGAACAGGCGGATGCCGAGATCGCTTTCGATGGCCTGGATGCTGCGGCTGAAGGCCGGCTGGCTGAGGTGGACCCGCTCGGCCGCCCGCGCGAAATGCAGTGCATCGGCGAGCGCCAGGACATGGCTGAGACGGCGAAGGTCCATCATGTTGCGTTGCTCCTGACGCATTGGAACGTTGCATAGTATGCATTGGACGCATTACCCCGGCAAGCCTAAAGTCGTTCGGACCTGATGGCGCCAGAAGGCCTGGACCGTTCAGACCATAGAGCAAGATCGGAGACACCCCCCAATGAGTATGCAACTACAGAACATGCTGATCGCGGTCGTCATGCTCGGCTTTGCCGGCATGGAGTTTGTTACGCGCCGCTACCAGACGAGCGTCAACGCCACCCAGGACGACACCAGGCTGGAACTGGCCATGTTCCTGAGCCTGATCGCCATCACGCAGCCCCTGGTCCTGCTCGTCACGGGCGAGCTTTGCGCCTGGCTCATGCCGGAGCAGCGAGGGGCGTGGGCGAACCTGCCGTGGTGGGCCATGGCCGCGATCCTGCTGGTTTGCGACGACATGACCCAGTACTGGTGGCACCGCATATCGCATTCGCCGCTGCTGTGGCCCTTGCACCGCGCGCACCATACCGCGCAGTACATGAGCATCCGCGTGACGTACCGCAACAACTTCTTCTACTACCTGATGATGCCGGGGCTGTGGATTGCCGGTGTCCTGCTCTACCTGGGCTTTGCCAAGGTCTATGGTGCGTACCTTGTCATCAAGCTGACGGTGATCCTTGGGGCGCACAGCGCATGGCGCTGGGACGAGCCCTTGTACCGGATCCGCGCATTGCGCCCGCTGATGTGGATCCTGGAGCGGACCATCTCGACGCCTGCCACGCACTGGGCGCACCACGCGATCACCAACGACGATGGGATCGGGCATTACAAGGGCAACTTCGGCAATCTCCTGTTTTTCTGGGACATCCTCTTCGGCTCGGCGCACATCACGCGCAAATACCCAGCGGGGATTGGCTTGCAGGACGACCGGCTGTTCGGGCAGGAGCGCTGGTACATCCAGATGTTCTACCCACTGGTCCAGTCGCGTCGAGAGCATTCGGCGCTGCGCTTCGGGGGGCGCGCTTATGTGGAACCGGAAGCGGACGCCGATGCGGCCCCGCAAGGCACGGAACAGCGGAGGTCGGCATGAACGACCGCACGCTGACAGAGCAACTGGCTGAGCAAGCCATCGTTAGCGCCCGCATGGAGTCGGTGTTCGAGGCACAACGCCACGCCTTCCTGCAAAACCCCTGCCCCGATGCCGGGCAGCGGCGCCAGCACCTGCGCGCGCTCAAGAGGCAACTCCTGCGATACCAGGACGTGCTCGCCGAGGCGATCGACCGGGATTTCGGCGAGCGTTCCCTCGCGGAAACAAAGATGCTGGAAGTGCTGCCGACCACGCTGGAGATCAATCACGCGATCTCGCATGTGCGCCGCTGGATGCGTGCAAGCCGCCGCCGGCCGGAACTGCTTTTTGCCAGCAACAGCCTGCGCGTGACTTACCAGCCCAAGGGCGTCGTCGGCGTGATTGCCACCTGGAATTTCCCGGTCTACCTGTCGCTGGGGCCGCTGGTGGCGGCGCTGGCAGCGGGCAACCGCGTCATGATCAAGATGCCGGAGACCACGCCGGCAACCAACGCCACGCTCAGGCAGATGTTGGGCGAGGTCTTCGCCGAAGACCACGTGGCGCTGGTCGGCGGCGAACTCGCGGACCCAGGCGCCTTCACCGCCCTGCCATTCAACCATATCGTCTTCACCGGTTCGCCGGCGGTGGGCCGTATCGTCATGGGCCAGGCAGCGCGCAATCTCACACCGGTCACGCTGGAGCTGGGCGGCAAGTCGCCCGCGATCGTCCTGCGCGACTATCCGGTGCGCGAGGCCGCCCGGCGCATCGCGCATGGCAAGGGCATCAACTGCGGACAGGTCTGCGTGGCTCCCGACTACGCGCTGGTGCCACGCGAGCGCGTGGACGAATTCGTCAAGGCGGTGGTCCACAGCTTCGGCGAACTCTACGGCAAGCGTACCGCGCGGAACGCGGATTACACGGCGCTGGCCAGCGACCGCCACGCTGCGCGCATCAAGGACATGCTGGAGGATGCGCGCGCCAAGGGCGCGACGGTGATCCCCTGCGGCGAGATCGGCCCCGGACGCCGCTTGCCGCTGCATGTGGTGACGAACTGCACACCGGATATGACGCTGATGCGCGAAGAGATCTTCGGGCCCGTCCTTCCGGTGGTGCCCTACGACACGCACGAGCAGGCCATCGAAATGGTGCAGCGGCAAGCGCGCCCGCTGGCTTTGTATTGCTTCAGCCATGACGCGTCCGAGCGCGGCAAGCTGCTCGCGCGCACGCATTCGGGCGGTGTCACGATCAATGACTGGGCGTGGCATGTGGTCAACCACGACGCCCCCTTCGGGGGCGTGGGCCAGTCAGGCATGGGCAATTATCACGGTGAAGAGGGCTTTCGCGAGTTGTCGCATGCGCGCACGGTATTCAAGCGGCATCGCTTCTTTCCCATCGCGCTGTTTTATCCGCCCTACGGGAACCTGGCGCAGCGCCTGACATTGAAGCTGTTTGCGGGCCACGGCGATCCGGCGGTGAAGAAGCCGTTCTGAGCGACCCAGTGAGAAACCGGAGCGGCGGCCACGCGCAAGCGATTTGGCCGCCGCGTAACGCGAGGTCGCCGGCGTCCCTGCGAACCGCCTCCCAGACGGGTCTCCGGACGCCTGCAGGCACGCCATCTTCCTCACAGGAAAGTCTCAAGAATATCCGTCGACGACCGCGCTCCCAGCGCGCTGAAGTTGGCTTTCAGCCAGCTATCGGCGCGCTCGCGCCCCAGCGTGTAGAGCTCGCGCAAGAAGTGCCAGTCAGCGTTGAATTTGCTCGATACCCCAAGCCGGGCCATCTCGGTCTCGGCATCGATGTTATGGATGAACATGCGCCGGTATTGCGCCGGATCCAGCGCGCCTTCGTCGATCAGCCGGGAGACGAACTCAATCGCGCGCATTTCCCGCATCAGCGACGAGTTGAAACTCAGCGTATTGACGCGGTCGAGGATTTCGCGTGCCGTAGTCGGCACATCGGGAATGCGGATCGGATTAATGCGGATGATCAGTACATCGCGGCTGTCGGTCTCGTAGATCAGCGGGTAGATGGGCGGGTTGCCCATGTAGCCGCCGTCCCAGTAATACTCCCCTTCGATCTCCACAGCCTGGAACAAGCTGGGCAGGCAACTCGACGCCAGCACCGCCTGGATGCCGATCTCGTGATTGGTGAACACCCGCATGCGGCCGCTCAATACATTGGTGGCGCACAGGAAGAGCCTGGGGCTGCGGCAGTTGCGCAAGATATCGAAATCGATCATCTTGACCAGCATGTCGCGCAGCGGGTTCAGATTGGACGGATTGAGCTGGTACGGAGAAAAAAAACGGGTGATATGGTCAAACAGCAGCCACCCGGGCGACAGGTTCAACCGGTCGAGCCCCAGCATCCGGTCGAACCAGGTGGGTTGCAGAGGACTCATTCGCGCGCATTCGGCGACGCCGCGCCACAACGCTTCAAGCATTTGGCGCGCCCCCTCGCGCCCGCCGCTGACAATGCCGTAGGCAAGCACGGTGGCATTGACCGCGCCGGCGCTGGTACCGCTGATGCCGTCGACCTCGATGCGGCCGTCTTCCAGCAGGCGGTCGAGCACGCCCCAACTGAACGCCCCGTGGCTGCCGCCGCCCTGCAGCGCAATATTGATGCGGCGAACCGGGGAGGATGGCGTCTGGTTGCCGCTGCCCTCCTCCGTTGCCCGGCGGCCTGGCGCCGTTCGCGGGGTCGAACGCCGGGCTCCGCTCACTGTTGCTCTGGCACGCTGGGACATGGAGGTCTCCTCGATCGATGGCGTCTGCGGCTCAATGCGGCGCCGGCCGGCCAAGCCGCCACGTCAGGTTGCGACGGGCGCGGGCTTCGCAGCGGGCCTGGAATAATTCCGTGTAATAGATGCGGGGACGGGCCAGCAGCGCATCCAGCACAGCCCGTTCGCGGGCGTCATAGACCAGATCGTCGAGATCGGGACGCTCGGCCCGCAGGCGCGCCCCGTCCTGACGAAAGCGCGTGCGTCCGCCCCCGAGAACCGCGAGGTCGATATCGACGGCAAAGGCGCAATCCGGGTCGGCCGGCACTGCGGTGTGCGTGGTCGCCAGGATCATGTCGGCAATGCGCCCCGCCGCCGGGATGCCATCCCCCGCCCAGCGCAGGAACCACTCGGCGCTGCGCTGCTCGTTGTCCCTGGCGCCGGGAATGAAGATCACGTCATGGCACCACAGCGCCAGTTCCACGGCGTCGGGATCGGGGACCGCGCCACGCGCCCAATCGAGATCGCGCAGGCAGCGGCGGATGTGCCGCAGGGTGTGATAGTGGCGCGCCGGTTCGGCGTAATGCAGCACCAGGTCGGCATGGACGGCTTCGGCGTGGATGCCGCCACTGCGCGACCACAGCGCCAGGAAACGCGCTTGCATCTCGTCCATTTCACCTCCCTGACACCAAGGAGCCACCAACCGGGTCGCATCCGGGTCGCATCCGGGTCACGTGCCGGAACCCTCCGGCCAGCCCGAGTATGCGCTCCGTTAAGGCCGATTAGGCGGTGGCGGGCCGGCACCAGCGTACGCGGCCGCACTATTGCGAGAAATCCCGTCTATGCAGGTTGGGCAAGCCCGGTGACGGTGCCTAGAATGCCAAAGGTGGAAGCTCGCGATTTGCGGACAAACGCTTTGACGGCCAGCTGATCGACCGAACGGATTGAGATGCATATGGACCGAGAACCGAAACCTGAGGCGTCCGATGGCTCGGTGATGTTCGCGGACGTCAGTGGCAGCACAAGGCTATATGAATTGGCCGGCGATACGGTTGCCTTCGGTGCCATCGGCCGCTGTATCTCTGTCATGAAGTCCTGCTCCGGCGCATCCCAGGGCCGGGTCGTCAAGACGATCGGAGACGAGGTCATGGTGCTGTTTCCCTCGGCCGAACAGGCGATGCAGGCGGCACTCGACATGCAAGTGGCTGTTTCTCAACTTCCTCCCATCGCCAGTGTTCCCATGTCGGTCCATATCGGCTTTCACCATGGACCGGTCTTGTCAGACGAATCGGGCGACGTATTTGGTGACACCGTGAATCTCGCGGCTCGCCTGACGAAGCTCGCGTCACGCGGCCAGATCATCACCAGCAAGGATGCGGTGGAACACCTGTCTGCAAGGCTGCGCCAGATGACGCGCTACCTGTATCCGATCCAGGTGYGCGGCAAGGAACCGCCAGTCGAGTTGTTCGAAGCAATATGGGAGCAGAACGCCGACATGACCGTCATGGCCAACGCAAGTCCGCGCTCGCTGCGCTCCGCGCTGCTCACGCTAAGGTACCGGGAGACGCTGCTCGAAATGAACGCCGCATCCCTGCCGGTGACCATCGGCCGTGATAGTGGCATGAGCATTGTCGTTTCGGACCGGCAAGCGTCGAGATTCCAGGCCACGGTCGAGTCTCGCGCGGGCAGATATGTGCTGATCGACAGCAGCTCGAATGGCACGCACGTCACCATCGATGGCGAAGATGAGTTCGTTCTGCGCCGCGACGAAGTCACGCTCAGGGGCCATGGCTGGATTACGTTTGGCCAGTCGATGGAATATGCGGGTGAGCGGGTCGAGTTCTTTTTGTACGTCGAAGGGCGTGGATGAGAATGCAAGGCCAACGGCATGCATCCTGTCGGTGATGCCGCTTTGGGGGCAGATCAGCTCTACTGCGCCTTCTTTCGTTTGGTCCGGTAGCGCATCTTGCCGTTCTCCAGGTCTCCGGACGTCGTCACCAGCCATTTCCCGTCTGCCGACAAGCTCTCGTCCCATTCGGCAACCAGTGTCAGCTTCCCGTCGATATAGCGAAAAGTCTGAGCGGAGTGACTGCAGCAACTACCACGCTGTGCCGACATCACCGTATGGCGACTGGCGTCAATGGATATCTGCGGCAAATTGGACAACTCCTCGTTATGGACGAATTGCCGCGCAACCGGATCGAACAGAAAGAAGTGCGTGGTGTTGTTTGGACCTGCGCCACCCGACATGCCGAAGATGCTTATGTCCGGGTGGCCATCGAAATTGGCGTCGACGACTTGCAGGAATTCCTTGTCGGCGGTTTGTCCCTCTGAATCGAAGTCGCGAAGGACCTGCAGGCGCCGACCGGTTCTTCGGTCCAGCACCTCGATGGCCACCGGCACTGCAGCCTCTGGCGCGTCATTATCAGGACGAAAGGCGACGCGAAAGCGAAAGTCCTTTGTGCTGGCCTTCTGCTCAACCCACTTCAGTTCGAACAAATCATCCCGGTCGATCCAGCCATGGAAAGCCGATCCGTCCCGATGGACATGCTCGACTTCGTACCAATCCCGTCTGCTGGCAAGAACGGCGACAAAGCTCCCGGCGTCCAGGCTGGCAACTGGCGACGCACGATCTGCCTGCGCGAAGACTGGCACCGCCTTTTCGAGGTAGAGGATGTCGCCATAGGTGCGCGGCGTCACCAGTTTGAAGCGATCGGCATAGTATGTCGTTTCATAGTGGTGGATTGCCCGGCCGTAAGCCGCCGGTTCGCAGACGCCGAGCGCGCAAGCACCGACTTCGTCTGGGGTGGGTCGACGATTGGGCGGAACTGCCTCGCTGCGCTTGAATGCTCTCCTGGGCTGCCAGGCGACCGTAAATGCTGAATCGCTCCCCCTTAGCATGGCTTCGCCGGTGCCGATATTGGTTCGGCAAAATGGCTGGGACTTTGAGTAGTCGTTCCAAGCCGGAAACGCATAGGCGACGCAAAGCCTGTTGGCACCATTGATGTCGGTGCGGTAATTCTGATCGACAAGGAAGATCAGCTTGTTTCGATGGGAATCGGACTCATACGAAACCACGGCATATGTCGCATCCGCTGCTGCGGGAATGGCATGTTCGAAGTGCTCGACATCCTCTTCGCCGGGCCTTCCTTGCAACCTTTGTGCCGCACTCAGGTTGGAACCGGCTTCGAGTCGATAGATACCTGGCACCAGGAAATCGGAGGCAAAGACGGGACTCATCTTTGCCGCGGCCAGGACGAAGACGAGGCAGGCGATTCTCATAGCAAGCGTCAAGCAGGTTGGATTGGGGACTGGTCGCAACGTCCAGGCCAGCGGTTCATCATAATCGCCGCCGCAAAAGCAAAACCCCCCAGTACTTTCGTACTGGGGGGTTTCAAGGGAGAGCCTGGCGATTACCTACTTTCACACGGGTATCCGCACTATCATCGGCGTGGAGTCGTTTCACGGTCCTGTTCGGGATGGGAAGGGG
>NZ_JBFTLX010000059.1:0-29084 GCF_056396665.1 Cupriavidus sp. 05T313
GGTCGACACGCTGGTCGACACGCTCCACCGTCCATGGCGCAGTCACGCCAAGCAGCTGCCGGTACAGTTCCACGCTGTCCATCGCACACCTCCTTACCAAGCCATGCGCGAAAGCGTACTACCTACCCACACGAAAGTCTGAAGAACCTTTTTTATATTCTGGCTTGCTACATCCTGCCTGGCGTTCCATGCATACCGGCTTAGCTGGTTATATAAGTCAATCCCGGCAACGTCAATACTCCATTTCCTAAAATGGAGGGAGTGTCCGGCCTCCCCTGCCACGTGACGCAAAAAACGGCCGCACTAGTATTCACAGACAGTGTGATAGGATTCCCAAAAAACATACCGCAAACACGAAACCGCCAAAAGCAACACACTGGCCTTTTCCGTGGCGCGTAACGAGGAGACAACAATGGAGGGTGAAGCCATCGGCGCGGCGCGCTGTGCCGTCCCGGCCTTCCCTGGCACCCGCGCACCGGACCGCACGCGCGCCGTCAATGCCGACGGCATCCGCATCGCTGTCCATGAATGGGGCGAGCCCGACGCCACGCCCATCCTGCTGGTGCATGGCGCCCTGGATTTCGCGCGGACCTTCGACGCCTTCGCGCCGCTGCTGGCCGATGGCGGCTACCGCGTGGTGTCCTACGACCAGCGCGGCCACGGAGATTCCGAGCATGCCGACCTGTATAGCTGGGTTGCCGACGAGCGAGACCTGCTTGCCGTGGCCGACTCGGTCACACGCGAGCCGCTGATCGCGATCGGACACAGCAAGGGCGGCTCCTTGCTGGTGCACGCGATCCAGGCGCTGCCGCATCGCTTCACCCGCTTCGTGGCCATCGACGGCCTGCCCTTCCGCAACCCGCACGCGGACAGCGCCGTGCGCGAGAAGAAGTCGATGACCGCGCCCATCATCACCCGCTGGCTCGATACGCGCAGGCAGAGCGCAAGCCTCCTGCGTAAGCCCGGCACGTTGGAGGAACTGGCGCAACGGCGTGCCCGGATGAATCCGCGGCTGAGCCTGGCATGGCTGCGCTACCTGGCATCGCTGGGCGCGCGGCAGGATGCGGACGGCTGGCGCTGGAAGCTCGACCCCGTGATCGGCGCCTCCGGCTTCGGCCCCATGCGGGCGCGCTGGATGACCGACCGCCTGCCCGGCTTCCCCATTCCCATGCTGGCCATTTTCGGCACCGAACGCGAACCCATGGGATGGGACGCCACCGCCGCCGACCTGGCGCCGTATTTCCCGCCCACGACCCAGGTCCATGTGATGCGCGACACCGGGCACTTCATCCATATCGAGCAACCGCGCGAGACCGCGGACCTCATCCTGCGCTTTCTACGCTCATGACCGTCTACCTGCGCCACAACCGCCTGCGCCTCGCCCTGCATCCGCTCAAGTCCGGCAGCGGTCCCGCGCTGCTGCTGCTGCACGGACTGGGCGAACGCGCACCGCAGGCTCTGCCGCCGGAGTACGCGGCATGGCCCGGCCCGGTACACGCGCTGGATTTCACGGGCCACGGGCTGTCAGACATACCGCGTGGCGGCGGCTACAGTTGCGAGTTCCTGATGGCGGACGCGGATATCGCACTGGAGCACCTGGGCCCGTCGACCGTGGCCGGACGCGGTCTCGGCGGCTATATCGCCTTGCTGCTCGCCGGCGCGCGGCCGGACCAGGTGCGCGGCGCCATCCTGCGCGACGGTCCCGGGCTTGCCGGTGGCGGCACCGCCGCGCGCAATCCGTATATCCCGGTGGTCGACACCACGCGAACCGGTCCGCCAGACCCTTACGCCATTGCCGACCTGGCCACCGACGTGCGCCCGCCCAGCTATGCCGCCAACTACGCGATGCTGGCGTCGCAACACTCGGAGACGCCGCAGCCGATCTCGGTCTGTACCCGTGAGCGCCCGGACTGGCTGAAGGCGGTGACCGAGCTGCTTTCGCTGGAGCCGGTGGAACTGGACCAGGCGCTACATCGATATGCATCGCTGGCGGCCACGCGTGGAGGCTCGCCGRCATGAAAGCGGAATGCGCGTCGGAAGCCGTGCCGGTGGCCGTAGGCGCCGGAGCGGCCCTGCATGAAACGCACACCCCCGGCGCGCAGCATGAACTGGCGGAACACCATTTCCGCACCCACGTGCAACAGCACCTGCCGCGCAACGCCCAGGCCTACCTGATCCACGGCATGCTGGGCATGACCGGATTCCGGCTGGTGACCGCCCCCACCTTCGTGCCGGCGTACATCTACCTGCTGTCCGGCTCCAAGCTGGTGGTGGGATGCGTGCTGTCCGCGCAGTACGCGGGCATGGCGATGTCCTCCATCTGGGGCGCGACGCAGATCGAGCATCGCCAGCGCGTGATGCCACTGATCTACCTGGTGGGATGGCTGGTCCGCCTGCAGATCCTCGGCCTGGGCCTGTCCGCCTTCCTGCTGTCCGGTGACGGCGCGCTGACGGCCGCCGCCGTGTTCCTGCTGCTGTTCGGCCTGTTCAACGGCGTCCAGAACGTCACCTTCAATTACCTGACCTCGAAGATCATCCCGCTGGAGCGCCGGGGCATGCTGAGCGCGCTCCGCAATTTCCTCGGCGGCCTGATCGCGGCGGCGGTGGCTTATCTCGGCGGGCGCTTCCTCGTTGGCGGCAATGTGTTCGGCAATGGCTATGCCACCACCTTCCTGGCGGCGTTCGTCCTCACCAGCCTGGGCATCTCCGCGCTGACGCGGATGCGCGAGCCGGTATTGCACGATGTACGGTCGCAGTCCGGCTTTCGCCAGCGCATCCGCGAAGTTCCTGCCCTGTTGCGCGCGGACAAGCACTATGTGCGCTTCTTCGTCGCCCGGGCGCTGGTGGCGTTCAGCATGATGGCGGTGCCGTTCTACGCCATCTACGTCGGCAGCCACCTCCCGCTGTCCGGCGCCACGCTGGGCTACCTGAGCATTGCCTATCTGCTGGCGCAGACCACCAGCAACCTCGCCTGGGGCCGCATCGCCGACCGCTACGGCTATCGCCTGGTTTTCCTGGGCAGCATCGGCCTCTGGGCCGTGTCGACCGCCGCGCTGCTGCTCTGTGATGGGCTGGGCGCATTCCTGCTGGTTTTCTGCGGACTGGGCGCGGGCTTCGGTGGCTACTTCCTGTCCGCGGACAATTTCGCCCTGGAGTTCGGCAACCGGCGCGACCGCCCCATGCTGCTGGCCGTCTCCGACACCGCCACCTACACCATGATGGCATGCGGCCCGGTCCTCGGCGGGCTGCTGGCACAGGGCGTGCGCTTCTCGCTCGTATTCGTTGCCGCCATCGCCGTCATGGGCATTGCTTTCGCGCTTGCCCTGCGGGTGGAAGAGCCGCGCCGCCGGCCGCGGCCCGCGCGCGAGGGGAGTGTGTAGCGGGATATCGCCTCAGGATCACCAGGATCGCAGAGATCGCCAGGAGACAAGATGGAATTCAGAACCTATCCGGAGTTCAGCACCCACTACCCGCTTCTGCTCACGACCATCATGAAGCGGCCGGTGCGGATGTACCCCAACGAAACCGGCGTTGTCTACCGCAACCCGGCCACCGGGGAGTACTTCCGCTTTACCTGGATGCAGTGGTACCGCCGCGTGGCACAGCTTGCCAACGGACTGAGCGGCGAACTGAAGGCGCGGGCCGGCACGCCCGGCGAGCCCGGCGACCGCATCGCAACGATGGCGCTCAACACGCATCGCCACCTGGAGCTGTACTACGGCGTGACGGGCATCGGTGCCACGCTGCACCCGATCAATGTCCGGCTCTCGCCGCAGCACATCATCTACACGATCCGGCACGCGGGCGACAAGATCCTCTTTGTCGACGACACGCTGATGCCCTTGCTGGAGGGCATCTACGACCAGATCCGGGACGTAGTCGAGACGGTGGTCTATATGTCGGACAAGCCGGGGCTGCCGCAGACACGGATCCCCGGCATCATCCAGTACGAGACGCTGCTCGCCCGCCAGGCCGATACCTTCGACTGGCCCGCGCTGCACGAGGACGTCAACGCCACGCTGTGCTATACCACCGGCACCACCGGACAGCCGAAAGGCGCGACGTTTACGCACCGCCAGTTGTACCTGCTGACGATCCACATGATGGCGCAGCTCGCCATCGGCAACACGCCGGACCACGATATCGCCGATGGCCTGGGCACGCGCCTGGGCGAAGGCGCGGTGCCGCTGCTGAACACGCCGATGTTCCACATCCACGGCTGGGGCCAGCCGTTCGTCGCGGTCTACAGCGCGCAGAAGATCGTGCTGCACGGCACCTTCACCGTGCAGGGCTTCTGCGAGCTGGTGGAACGCGAGAAAGTGACTTCGGTCGGCATTGTCGCGACCATCGCGGCCATGCTGCTCGAGTATCCCGACCTCGGCAAATACGACCTCAGCAGCCTGGTGCGCGTCAGCGTTGGCGGCGGCGCGCTGCCGCTCGGACTCAAGCGCAAGCTGGAAGCCCTGATCCCCACCTTCCGCATGAGCTCCGGCTACGGCATGACGGAGACCGCGCCCACCATCGTCGGCTCGTTCATCAAGAAGACCATGCTCCACCTGGACCGCGACGAGACCGATGCCGTGCTCGTCAAGTCCGGCCTGCCGATCCTCGGCGTGGAGGTGGAGGTCGTGGACGAACAAGGCAAGCCGGTGCCGCAGGACGACCAGACCGTCGGCGAGATCGTCGTGCGCGCGCCCTGGACGACCGAGCAGTACTACCGCAATCCCGAGAAGAGCGCCGAGCTCTGGCAGAACGGCTGGCTGCACACCGGCRACATCGCCAAGGTGGATGCCGAAGGCTATATCACCATCGCCGACCGCATGAAGGACGTGATCCGCAGCGGCGCGGAGATGGTGCCCACGGTGCTGCTGGAAAACCTGATCGCGATGGCGGACTTCGTCCACGAGGCCACGGTGGTCGGCGTGCCCGATCCGCTATGGGGCGAGAAGCCCATGGCGCTGGTCAGCGTGCGCGCGGGCTACGAGGCCACCGAGGACAGCGTCATCGAGTTCCTGAAGGTGCATGGCGTTGCTACCGGAAAGATCACCAGGTGGATGTTGCCCAAGCTGGTGGCCATCACGCGGGACATCCCGAAGACCAGCGTAGGCAAGTACAACAAGAAGCAGATCCGCGACGACCTGGAGAGATTCCTCGCCATCGCCAGGGATGTGTCCCATCGTCATGAATGAGCATTGAATAGTGCATTAAATAATGCATTCCCAGACCTCAACGCACAGGAGACTTCAAATGCGTGAAGCAGTCATCGTATCCACCGCGCGTACGCCGATCGGCAAAGCCCATCGCGGCGCATTCAACAACACCCAGGCGCAGGAGCTTGGCGCCCACGCCATCTCGCATGCCGTGCGGCGCGCCGGCATCGACCCGGCCGAGGTTGCCGACGTGGTCCTGGGCTGCGCGGTCCAGCAAGGCTCGACGGGCGGCAACATCGCGCGCCAGGCACTGTTGCGCGCCGGCCTTCCCGTCACCGTGCCGGGCATGTCGATGGACCGGCAGTGCGCATCCGGGCTGATGGCAATCGCCACCGCGGCCAAGCAGATCATCGTCGACGGCATGCAGGTGACGGTGGGCGGCGGGCTGGAATCGATCTCGCTGGTGCAGAACGACAAGATCAATCGCTACCGGGCGCAGGATCCGCAACTGGTCCAGACGCTGCCGCAGATCTACATGACGATGCTGGAAACCGCCGAGATCGTGGCGCAACGCTATGGCGTAAGCCGGGAGGCCCAGGATGCCTATTCCCTGCAATCGCAGCAACGCACGGCCGCAGCCCAGGAAGCCGGCCGCTTCGACGCCGAGATCGTGCCGATGACGGCGACGATGCTGGTCACGGACAAGGCGACCGGCGCGGTCAGCGAGAAGCAGGTCACGCTCGCCAGGGATGAAGGCAATCGCCCAGGTACCACGCTGGCCGACCTGCAGGCGCTCAAGCCCGTGTTCAAGAACGGGCAGCGCGTCGCGGAAGGCGCATTTATCACCGCCGGCAACGCGTCGCAGCTGTCCGACGGCGCATCGGCCATGGTGCTGATGGAAGCGAAGGAAGCGGAACGCCGTGGCCTGCAGCCGCTGGGCGCCTATCGCGGCATGGCCGTGGCCGGCTGCGATCCGGACGAGATGGGCATTGGCCCGGTCTTCGCGATCCCCAAGCTGCTCAAACAGCACGGCCTGTCCATGGGCGACATCGGCATCTGGGAACTGAACGAAGCCTTTGCCAGCCAGGTACTGCATATCCGCGATACGCTTGGCATTCCGGACGAGCGCCTGAACGTATCGGGCGGCGCGATCTCCATCGGCCATCCCTATGGCATGTCCGGCGCGCGCATGAGCGGCCACCTGCTGCTGGAAGGCAAGCGCCGCGGCGCGAAGTTCGGCGTGGTGACGATGTGCATCGGCGGCGGCATGGGCGCCGCCGGCCTGTTCGAAATCTTCTAGGGACGGCGGTAGCCACCGGTATCAAGTCACCTACGCAGACCAATTGGAGCCAACCCACATGACAGCCGTCAACGCCGTCGCCGATCTCACCATTGAAGGCGACATCGCCGTCCTCACGCTCAACTCCCCTCCGGTCAACGCCTTGTCGGCTGCCGTGCGCACCGGCATCCTGGAGGGCGTCGAGCTTGCCATCGCCGACAGCAAGGTCAAGGGCATTGTCCTTACCTGCGCCGGCAAGACCTTTATCGCCGGCGCGGACATCACCGAGTTCGGCAAGCCGCCGTCCGGCCCGTCGCTGGCCGACGTGCAGGCCGCGATCGAGAACTCGCCCAAGCCCGTGGTCGCGGCTATCCACGGCACCGCGCTCGGCGGCGGGCTGGAAGTCGCGCTGGTCTGCCACTACCGCGTGGCCGCCAGGTCCGCCAGATGCGGCCTGCCCGAAGTCAATCTGGGGCTGCTGCCCGGCGCCGGCGGCACCCAGCGCCTGCCCCGCATCGTCGGACCCGCCAAGGCGCTGGAGATGGTGACGTCCGGCATGCACGTCGGGGCCGCCGCGGCTGCCGAGATGGGGCTGTTCGACCTGGTCACGGACGACGCCGCGCTGCGCGCCGACGCCATTGCCTTCGTCAGGCGCATCAACGCCGAGCAAAGGCCGCTGCGCAAGGTGCGCGACCTCAATGAGAAAGTGGAAGCCGCGCGCGGCAGGCCCGAGCTGTTCGCCGAGTTCCGCAAGGCCAACGCCCGCAAGTTCCGCGGGTTCGAAGCGCCCGAGTACAACATCCGCTGCATCGAGGCCGCGGTCAACCTGCCGTTCGACGAAGGCATGAAGGTGGAGCGCAAGCTCTTCCTCGAACTGATGAACGGCACGCAATCGGCCGCGCAGCGCTACTACTTCTTCGCCTCGCGCCAGGTCTGGAACCTGCCGGATATCCCCGCGGATACCCCCACCATCGACGTGAAGACGGTCGGCATCATCGGCGCCGGCACCATGGGTGGCGGCATTGCCATGAACATGCTCAACGCCGGTATTCCCGTCGTCATCGTGGAAACCGCGCAGGAAGCACTCGATCGCGGCGTGCGCACCATCCGCGCCAATTACGACAACACGGCAAAGAAGGGCCGCATCACGGCCGCCGATGTGGACAAGCGCATGGCGCTGCTGACCCCCACGCTAGATCTAGGCCAGCTGGCCGACGCCGACCTGGTGATCGAAGCCGTCTATGAAAACATGGACGTGAAGAAGGACATCTTCGGCAAGCTCGACAAGATCGCCAAACCCGGCGCGATCCTTGCCACCAACACGTCCGCGCTCGACGTCAACGAGATCGCCTGCGCCACGTCGCGCCCGGAATSCGTGATCGGCCTGCATTTCTTCTCGCCGGCCAACGTCATGAAGCTGCTGGAAGTGGTGCGCGGGGACAAGACGTCCAGGCCCGTGATCCGTACGTCCATGGAACTGGCGCGCAAGATCGGCAAGATCGCCGCGCTGGTCGGCGTCTGCCCGGGCTTCGTCGGCAACCGCATGCTCGCGCAGCGTCAGCGCGAAGCGCAGAAGCTGGTGCTGGAAGGCGCGCTGCCGTGGGATATCGACCGCGTGCTCTACAACTTCGGCTTCCCGATGGGCCCGTTCGCCATGAGCGACCTGGCCGGCCTGGACCTCGGCTGGATCCGTGAGAAGAGCAGCAGCTCGACGCTGCGTGAAATCCTGTGCGAGATGGACCGCCGCGGCCAGAAAACCGGCGCGGGCTATTACGACTACGACGAGAAGCGCAACGCGAAACCCTCGCCCGTGGTCGAGCAGATCATCCGCGACTTCGCCGCCAAACAGGGGAAGACGAGCCGCGTCGTCTCGGAGCAGGAAATCCTCGAGCGCTGTGTCTACACGATGATCAACGAAGGCGCGAAGATCCTTGAGGAAGGCAAGGCCATCCGCGCGTCGGACATCGACGTGGTGTGGGTCAAYGGATATGGCTGGCCAGTGTATCGCGGCGGTCCGATGTGCTATGCCGACACCATTGGCCTGGACAAGGTACTGGCCACGCTGAGGCGCTTCGAATCCACACTTGGCCCGGATTTCAGGCCGGCGAAACTGTTGGTGGACCTGGCCGCGCAGGGGAAGACATTCAGCGACCTGAAGTAAAAGCGGGCCGGCCGGGTGCTACCCGGTGATGTCATTGCCCGGCCAGCGCGGCGCCGCCGTGCTGGCCGGGCAAAGTCATGTGCGCAGTTAGGCTACCAGCTTGCCAAGGCTTTCAACGGTCTTGACGCAGGCCTGGGCCGCTTCCTTGCCTTTCACTACGAAATGTTCGCTGAAGAAGCGGCGATGCTCTTCGTGTTCGTGAAAATCCTTCGGCGTAAGCACCGCCGACAGGACCGGCACTTCTGTGTCCAGCTGCACGCGCATCAGTCCGCCGATGACGGCATCGGCAACGAACTCATGGCGGTAGATGCCGCCATCGACCACAAAGGCGCTCGCCACGATCGCAGCGTATCGCCCGGTAGCGGCCAGTTTGCTGGCGTGCAAGGGAATCTCGAATGCACCGGGGACTTCGAACACATCGATCACATCGCGGGAAATGCCTTGCGCGGCCATTTCCGCGAGGAAGGCGTCGCGTGCGCGATGGACGATATCGGCATGCCACTGGGCATGGATAAACGCAAAGCGGTTGGCAGCGGGAGTGTGCCGCGGGTCCGGCAGGCCGGCAGCGGATTGTTGAAACGAGGAGTAGGGCTGATTCATGGGTTGCCTTTTAGCAGGGGTTACCAGAATCAGGGCRCACGAGCCCGCGCCCCCGCCGCTTCCGGGCAGAGGCATGAACGTCGCGATTCTCTTTCATCCGGACTATGACCGTCGGCTTCGGAATCACACCGAATCTGCTGACCCCGGCCTTGGGGAAGCCGGGCGCTCGCGGGCTTATGCGAATCAATCGCCATCACCGCCGGTGGGGACTTTCACCCCGCCCTGAGAACGCTGCTGCGGGCCTTGGCCCGCAGCGCAGGCGATTATACGCCGGGAATGCGGATCGGGTTTTGGCCAGAACGGACTAGTCCGGACGCCATGGAAGGTATGGGCGCCAATCGAGCCGACGGCACCACCGGGATGAGGCGCCCGACCGTCGCGGAGAACGTGTGGCACCGCACGTGCAGCGGCCGTGAAGTTGTCGCACAATGCAAATCTCATCCAGGTTGAACCTCAGAGGCGAAGTCGCCACTTCCATGAGGAGACACGATGAACAGGATCATGAGCCGCCTGGCCATCCTCGTCGCATTGGGTCTTTGCTCCACTGAAGGCGCGCAGGCGTCTGACATCGTTTGCAAGGCAGCCCGCCGGGGAGCCTCGGCCAGCTGCGAAGACACGGTGGCAGGCGGGCAGCCATGCGCCAAGCAAACGGGCAATCGCCGCCCGCCCGCGGATTCCCTGATCTGCGATTACGCACTCCTCTCCATAGGATACGACCGCATCTACGCCGAGCAGCAGAGGCTGCTGCGGCATGGCGCGATTCGCCAAGCGGATATTGTTGCGTGGCGCAAAAAGCGCGACGCCTGCGACTCGGTGACCTGCATGGACGATGTCTTCGCGCAATGGCACAGGTACGCCGCGCAGAGAAAGTCCACGCGAGTCGGCGCTCAACCGAAGGAGCGCGTCGCCATGCCGCTTGCGGAAAAGCCGCAGAATATCGAGGCTCGCGGCAAGCCAAGGCGTGGCGAAGTCGTTGTGTCTTTGCCGCCCAGGCAGAATTCGCAAGCGCAAGCTCCGCTGAACGTGACGCAACGCAGCACGGAACAGGCCGTACGCGCCCCCACGACCGACACTTCGCTGCGGAATTTGCCGGTGAAGCCTCCGGTGATGCCGGTCGCAAGCAAGCCATCTCCCGTCGCCAGGGGCTCGTTTGGCGCGCTGGCTTGCGCTGGCGTGATCGGTGTGGGCCTGGCCTACCGGCGGACGCGCAAACGGCACGGCGGCTTCCCGAGAGACCACGCACCGCACGCGCCCGTACCGGCGGCCAGACTCGTCCTGTTTGCGCTGATCGCCCTCAATTTGCTGCTTCTGCTCCTGGCGCTGGTGCCGGCATAGGAAGCCATGCGTGCCGGGGCAAGTGGAAGCAGGCTCATGACGCGCGCAAACCCGCAAGCCACGCGCGCCATTGGCACATACACACGCCCTGTGCTTCGTCAGCCACCTCAGACTGGCAGCGGTTCACCATTGACGATCCACGGGGTGCCGAACTTGTCGGTCAGCATGCCCCAGCGCCTGGCCCAGAAGGCCGGCTGCATGGGCATGGTCACCTGGCCGCCGCTGGCGAGGGCAGCAAAGACCTGCTCCGCTTCCGCGGTGGTCGCATAGTCGACCGCGATGGACACCCCTTTGATGC
Source organism: Cupriavidus sp. 05T313 (assembly GCF_056396665.1). Lineage (NCBI taxonomy): Bacteria > Pseudomonadati > Pseudomonadota > Betaproteobacteria > Burkholderiales > Burkholderiaceae > Cupriavidus > Cupriavidus sp. 05T313. The sequence continues at coordinate 10,824 of NZ_JBFTLX010000059.1, forward strand.
CCTCATAGGGCAGGTGCGCCGGGCAATCTCCCCCGAAAAGCGTGCCACCGCCAGGCAGCACGAGCCGTGCATGCAGGATGCGATGGGCGAACTCCTTCGGGATCTGGTCGGCCATGGGTGAGTCAGCGCCACTCATCAGCACTTCGAGCTTGCCACGGAGGGCTTGCTCGTAAAAGCGCATGGCTTCGGCGCAATTGCCGTTGAAGGCGAGGTATGCGATGGCTTGGGTCATATGGAGTCCTTTCGCTGTTAGCTTGGCGATCACAGGGCCGAACCGGTCGTCCCCGCACTGGCACGACGCGTGGACAGCCCGCGGATCGACAGGACTTGCCCTCTTGTTACAAACTTCCCGGACGTTGATCCGGTCACGCCGCGGGTGCCGCGGCGGCCCGCCGCGTCAGAACGGCATGCATCGCCACCGGCGTTCCCACATGCTCGGTGCATTCGTAGCCCAGGCCTTTGAGATCGATACCGGTCAGCAGGGGCTCTCCGGCGCCCAGCACGGCCGGCACCATGGCCAGGTGCAGCTCATCCACCAGGCCGGCGCGCAGATACTGCCGCACGCTCGCTACGCCTCCGCCAAGCCGTACGTCTCGCCCGCGTGCCGCATCCCTCGCCTGCTTCAGCGCATCATGGATACCTTCGGTGACGAAATGAAAGGTTGTGCCGCCGTCCATCGAGACCGATTTGCGGGGATGGTGGGTCAACACGAAGACCTCGGTGTGGTAAGGCGGATTGGGTCCCCACCATCCTTTCCAGAGATCGTCGGGCCATGGACCACGGACAGGACCGAACATATTGCGACCGATAATCCAGGCACCGACGTTGCTGAATCCGCGCGCCGCGAAATCGTCATCCACGCCCGTCGTACCGCCATCGCCGCCGAACATGTGCCGGAACGTGCGCGTGGCGATGGCCCATTCATGCAACGCAGTGCCTCCCACGCCAAGCGGATCCGCCAGGCTCTGGCTTGGGCCGGCGCCGTAGCCATCAATGGAAACCGAAAAGCAGTGAACTCGTAACCTGGACATACGTGCCTCTCCGTGAATGCCATGTCTTTTGGCGGACCAGCGCTCCGGCCCGGCCTGCGGATCGCAACGCGCGCCGCATCAAAGCTTAGACGATCGAGGACACGCGGTATCGACAGGCGACATGAAGAATATCGTCTCCCTCCGTGTTCCTTATCACCCCTCGCATCGCACAGCGGCATTGCCCCGTTTTCTGCCGATATATGCGGAAGCTAAAACGTATCGGCCGGGTGGCGCGCTTGCCGGCCCGATGATCCTGGTCGACGATGTTGTTTGGCTCCCGGCCTCCAATGAGAATTGGCAGCAGAAGGCATGCTACGCGGGGCTACTTGTTGAGTGGCGTGCATTCCTCCAGCCTGGAGTAGCCATGCGCTTCGATTACCGCAGGCGCCACAATGATGTACCCCAGTGATCTCAGTAGCGTCACCGCTTCGATTTCGGCGTCGGCGTGAGGCGCTCGTTTCGAAGACGCTGCGAAGGTTGCGGCCGATCTCGGCGTCGCATCGTCCGGAAGCTCGCGGGGCTGGCCGCCCTGGTTGCTGGCAACGAGTTCGCAGCGCTGCACATTGGGTCTCCAGGTGACCTCCACCGCAGTACAGAATTTGCTGGTGAAAAGCCCCAATTGCATGCTTGCTTTCAGCCATGCCACGAAGGACTCGCGAGATGCGGGCTGATATCCTTGCAGCACAGTTTCAAGATTTTTCTGCGGCAATCCCTCCGTTGTGGGGGAAGGCTCTTCCAGCAGTGAGAGCTGCAGCGCGACGCGCTCGCGGTCGGCTTCCTGGTAGATCAGGCATTCCGCGTCAACCACGCCTTCGCGCAGCAGTTCGCACAGCAATGCCCAGCCCCTGGGATTCTTCTCAATGCTGCCTTCCAGGCCAGGGTCCAGGCTCGCTAGAATGGCGGCCATCGATTCGTGCCTGCCAGACGTGACTTCCACTGCGAAGGAACCGGCATTGCGTGACGGGCTAGCCCGGCGGTAGAGAATCTGCAGGGACTCGTCCTTGTATTCCTCGATCTCGGCAAGGGTCTCGGCGGCTTGGATCCAGGCGTAGTTCTCGATATTCTCAGCAAGCTTTCGCGCGGCCCTGGCCATGTCATACGCAAGAATGCCAACATAGYTCTTGCACGCGGCGCATTGGCACTGGAGACGCCCGTAATGCAGAAATCCGGCATACACCCGTTCCTGATGCCCGCAATGATCGCATTCGAGCGCAAAGCCGCCCTGGCGCGACGGGCGCTGGATGGCAAGTAGCCCATCAACCTGGTATCGCGCCGGCTGATCGCAACATGGACAGTCCCAGATGATCTTGTGCGACCCATCGCGAGCCGCCACCCTGCCAAACTGACGCTCCAGCGCACTGCGCGGAATGCCCTGCGCCCGTCCGAGCACGTCGGCCGAGTAGCGCCAGTAGAAGTAGGAGTGAGCGGCAGCTGCCACCTCGGGGCCGTGCTCGCGCAACTCTTGTAGCACGCGCGGTGCGTGCCGAATCCGTTCGGAGAGGCTATCGACCATGAGGGATCTGCCGGGAACAAGCGCCTCCAGGGCCTGGCGGCTCTGCTCGACAAAGGCAGGCACATGAACGCGACGGATGGTGTCTTCGTCATTGAGCCAGCGCGAATGTCCCGGCAGCGCGTTAAGCGCATCGATGGCTTCCTTGAGTTCCGCTATCGGTGGACAGGCCAGGAAAGTAAACGGCTTGCTGAACAGCAATGCATCTATCATCGCATCGTCTCCGGCAGAACGGCGCCCCGCCCGGGCGTGGGCGGGGTGCCACGAAAGCGCCTATGGTCAGTCAGTCAGTCAGTCAGTCAGTCAGTCGGCTCGGCACTTCTCAACCGATCCCGCAGCCTCTGCACGCACGCCCGGCCATCGCTAAAAGTGGGTGCCAGTGGGCGGGGCCCCAACAGCGTGGTATTGATCAGCCCGGCCGCAGGCACCGCACCCTTCAGGTAGTGTTGCGGGCGCGCCATGGCCCGGACGTCGGCGGAGAGAATAGTGAGCCAACGCAGCCCTCCGAACGGCTGAGTTGCCTCCTTGCGCGGGACGTCGGTGTAGAGCCGGAACGCGTATCGATCTGCTGGACGATATCGTCGGTGCCGCTCTTGAATCGCGGGCGCGCATGCTTTCCAGCAAGTCTGTGTAGAGCGAATGCACGACGATCGTGCTAAGCAGGCCAAGCGGCGGCGCGCCAGGTGCAATGGCGGTCGTACTGATGCGTCCGAACGGACGCAGCAATTGCGTCAGTAGCTTGCGCACACGATTTCCCCCCGGAACGTGACGTGTGAACTGCGGACCTGAGCGATCAAGCGGCAATGGTATCAACAGGCTACCGCAGGGCCGCCGCCGGGGCGCGCCGAGTTGCGCGGTGCTGTTTTACCTGTCTCTACAACGTTATCCCAAATTGGAGCCGGGGCAAAGCCGAATTCGGTTGCGGAGTCCCCACTTACGTGGGGGATGCTCTATATGCTTAGTCAAGCATGAGGGACGAAAAGGATGCTGCCGCGCAGCGTGGCGAACAATTCGCCGGCTCGGTGCTTTTTGCAGCAGGATGTCAGCGCCAGGCCGTCTTGATGCTGCATGGGCTATCGTCCCGATCACCGCCCTACAGCCTCGAACAACCTCGGCTCAGACGGCGCCTGCCCTCCCAAGCTACATGAAGGCCAATGCGCACAGTTCCTTCCCGCTGCCAGTGAGGCTTGCAATACCGGTTCCGTCTTCGCGAACCAGCACATCAACAATGCCCGCAGCTGAGAGCTCGGTGAGATACCGACGAAGCGTACTCATCTGCATCCCGCTTTGTTTGCTTAGTTTCGCCAACGACCACCGCTTTTCAGGAGCACCCTGTGCGGCACACCAAAGCTGTGCCAGCAGTTCCGCAAGTATGGGATCCATGCCAACATCATCGCCCGCAATTTCCGCCCCGATAGGATTGGTATCTTCTCCGATATTTCTTTTAATCGCTGACATCTGCTCGCCTCTTCAACAATGCGCAACCTGCGCCCACTCACGATAATAGTTTCCGCACTGGCAGGGATAGACTACAGAAGCTAACGCCACGTTGGAGCACAGATGGCGCACGCCCAATGCAGGCTCGCTAGCGAGCGCGACCCATGATATGCCCCCAACCGCACTTCCGGCTAGTAGCTAGTAGCTAGTCAGCTTCTGCATCGGCACAGTCCAAGCGATCCTCAAGCAGATCAAGATATCCCCTGGCGACCTTCACGATTGCATTGACACGGATGCGACCAAACGGGGGCACGTGGCACTCCGCCCGATGCCAAAGTCCCGCCGATCGTCATGCCGCGCCCCCGCGCGTGCGCTAGCAGTCGCCCCTCCATGGGCCTTGGCCTCATTCCAGAGGACTGTGCTTCTTTTTCTTCGGGCAAGGTGTACGCGTTGACAAGCTTCCGCGCCTACTAATATTCAGTCCACGGAAAGCGCAAGAACAAACGGTGTCCCGATCAAGCAAGCCACATGGGATGYGCCTTTCCGATACGTTTCTTTTAAAAAACAGATAGAGGGCAATACCATGAGCAACAAACTGATCAAGACGCTTTTTTCCGCCACCATTCTTGGCACGGCACTCCTTTCGATGGCCCAGGCAGGCGCCGTTACCGTGAAGGACAGTACCTTTTCCGGAGATGAATCCGGCTACAACCTGCATGTAGGCACTCGTGACCCGTACACCGACGGCGCCCGGGTTGACGACGCCCGCGATCCCTATACCGACGGAGCCAGGATCGGTACTGCCCGTGACCCCTATACCGATGGCGCCCGCAGCCAGGCCGTGAACACCTCCGACAAGACCTTTAGCGTCGCCGGTCGTGACCGCACCGGTGTCTCGGCACCTCCGGCAAACGCATCCGACAATAGCGAGCAGGCTGCCTGACAGTAACGGGCTGTCACTTCATCGGAAGTCATATTGGCGAATTGCTCGCAAAGCCAATATCCTCGATTCCAGGTATACATACTGAAACCTAAGCATCAAAATGAAACCTAGCATCAAACCGCTATTCCTTGCACTCGCCGGAGCTGCTGCTCTTGCCTCGTCGCTGTCAGCAATCGCAGGTCCGGACTGGACCGTCATCGAGCGCGCGCGCGCCGCGGCGATACAGTCCAAGCAGCATCAAAATCAAAAGCCGTCCCAATTTTCAGGTAGCACAACCGCCTCCGGCACTCCACAGAAGGCCGCATGACACGCTGCCACCTCCCTACTGCAAAAACATCAGGTTAGCGACCGCAGACCGAGATGCCGACTCTGCATCTGCACCGAGCGTCAGAGACACCGGTCGCCATACCTGCTGCCTTTCTCTTCCTGATTGAATTGAGATAACCATGCAAACCGCGCTACTGAAAACGCTACTCTCTACCGCACTCGTGTGCGCGAGCGCCATGACTGCTTTGCCAGCTCAAGCCACCGCGCCGAGGGACAGCACATTCCCCGGCGACAAGTACGGCTATGACTTGCACCGGGGCAAGCGAGATCCCTTCACCGATGGTGCGCGCATCGACCGCTCCCGCGATCCGTTCAGTGACGGCGCACGTGCCAATGGCCCGCCCGCTCCCCTGGCGGACATCAGCCATGCTGCATCCGTTCTCCCAGGCTCGATCCAACTCGCCGGAATGGATCGAACCGGCCCCTCGGCGCCGCCGGGCCACAGTTCGGCTCCCGCAGACAGCATGCCTGCCTGAAAAGCGGTGATTCTGGCGTCGGGCAAATCGGCGCCAATCAGTCCGGTATCTTTGACCTGACAAGCCCAAACTCAAGCAGCGCAGGAACAAAGCAGTGGTTCTTGACGCCGCGCGCGGACAACTTTGTCAGCACATATCGCTTGAGAAGCGATAACCCGGACCAGACGTCGGGAGTCATCGGTGCCAATTCGACCAGGGAGAATTGCGTCAGGATGGCGTCAGGAATCGCAGATACCTGATGCCATGGAGAGCCCGGATCTGGCGTGAACTTCTCCGGCGTCTTGTTCAGATATTGCTGGACCAGGCGCTGAAGCTCCGACACGAAACCGCTCTCCTTCCCATCCGTGGCCGCCGGGAAACCCGCGAGCATCTCACGCGCGTCGAGAGGAAGGGCCTGCCACTCCGCAAGAGAGAATGTGTATCCATAAAAATCCAGATTGAACCGGACGCACATGGGTACGTATTTGAGGTTTTCGCACGCTTCTATCTCAAACACAAATAATGGCAAKTTCTCATAAAGAAACATGTCGATCCCCTCAAACTGAAAACGCAGTGAGATGAAAGTCCAACGCCCTGTGCCGTTATCTCACGACGCAGGCAAACACCGCGTCCAAGCCACATCCCGTTGCGCGCCTAAAGTATAGGACACCGGGGGAATTTCCAAATACGGGGAGCCGCACGTCGTCGTCCTGGCCGGCCCGTGCGAGAGGTGGCCGGCAGTGCAGGACCCCCGCCGGGTCCATGATTACCCATGGCACTAGTCCCACCATCGTGTTGTGAGCAACCCCAGCGCAATCGCCTTCTGCACTGCCTGAAGCCTGCTCGAAACTTCCAACTTTCTCATCACATTACGCATGTGGTGCGACACGCCGTGCTTTGTAATGCCAAGAAGCCTCCCCGCTTCCCAGGAAGTCTTCCCCGCGGCAACCCACCTCAGGGTCTCTATCTCACGGGCGGTCAAACCCACTACAAAATTCTTCGACGAGAACAGGATGGACTTGACGGAATTGACGGTACGCTGCGCAATGGCCGGACCGTACAGTTTAGCGTTGCGAAATTCCGGGCCTTCCGCATTGAGCGGCCGCGCGCTCAACAGAGCAAGGAATCCACCGGTCCCTCGTGGCGTATGCACGGCCAATATGATTGCCGCGCCCATTGTCGAGTCCGCCGGAAGTGAGAGATCCGGGCTCTCTCTCTGCAACTGGATAGGTCCGGCCCATAGCATGGGCACCAATGAATCGAGTGCCTCGCTCGCAAGCGTTGCAAGCACCGGGCTGTAATCCTGCAAAGTCAGATTTCGCCCGTTCGAGAGGTTTGTCAGGCTTCCAACCGAAGACTCCCTCCCCGTCACATACAGGTTGTACTGCAGGTGGAAATGCGTGAATCCGAGAAGACGGGTGGAACGTTCCAGGTTTCCACAAATGTCCTGGATCTTACTGGACCGATCAATATTTGCCAGAATCTCTGTGTGAATATCCGCTAAACCATCATCAACGGAGTTCTGCTTAAGATGAATCATACGTCCGAACAAGCGTTACCGCACCTGCAAAAAATCAAACTTCCACGCATGGACCGCGATACGCATCCTTCATGGCTCCGGAGGCAGTGTATAGGGGTTGCCTTGCGCCATCAGTTACAGACGAGCCCTCTCCCAAAGAGCACAGCTGGCGCCAGCAAGGAGCCACGACAGGAAGTCGTCACGATCTCTCAGAGAAGGTGCAAGTGCGACGCCCGCACCCGCACCGAGGTTCATCTTCCGGATCTTCCCGTTCGTGCGGCTACGCGACACTTCCCAGTGCCTATGGAAACCCGGGCCAGAGCATGCATGGCGGCCTGGGCTTCCCGAATAAATAGCCTTGCCCGAAACCAACACCACATGCGGTCACGATCTCACGCTGCGCACCGGTTTCGATACCCTCCGCAACGACGTTGGCGCCAAATCGCGCAGCCAATCCGCATATCACTTCCACGATATCCTGGCTTCGCTTGTTCTCCACAATATCCACAATGAACGCTCTATCTATCTTTATGCAATCAAAATGAAAGAGCTTTAGATATAGCAAAGAAGAGAAGCCGACACCGAAGTCGTCGATACAAATCCTGAAGCCACACCGATGCAGGCGGCCCATGGCCTCCGCCGCCCCGTCAATGGCAGAGAGCAGCGTCCGTTCCGTCACCTCGATCTCGATCAGGCTTGGTTTGATATCGTTCCTCGCGGCAAATTCCAGCAACTGCTCGCGAAAGGCCGAACTGCATAGCTGCCTGGGCGTGGCATTGATACTCAATGGGAAACAACGCTCACCGACGGTGTATGGATCCAGCGCCTGTAGCGCTTGCGCCTGAATCTGATTGGCCAATGCCTCCGCCTCGAATACCTCCAGGAAATCGGCGGCACGCAGCACCGTATCTCCAGTCTTGCGGCGAAGCAATGCCTCATAGCCGAAGGTCCCGCCATCCGGTAGTCTCACTATCGGCTGGAGGTCAAAGAAGAACTTATGGCTCGCGAGCGCTTCTCGCGCCTCGATGTACTCTCGGATCACATTTTCTCCGCGGATAATGTCGCCAATCACATTCAGGTATCTGCAACAAGAGGTTTCAGGGATGCGGATCCGTTGTCCCTTCGCCTGACCAGGTGTGACGTTTAAAGTCTACCGCGATCCAGCAATCGCTCCAGCTACACCGTTGTGTAGTGGGTTAGACAGGTGGAATCGACGCAGAGCCGCGTGCGGAGCACCCTAGGCAGCCTTCTTCGCACCGAGATATCGGGCTTGCCGCTCCAAGCGGCTCYGGCTCCTCTTCGCTCATCCCTGCCGGCCATCTGCGACGGCGCAAGCGACTGACATCCCCGACCCGCACTAGCGATCCGACCGGCGGAGCCGCCCGGAACTGTACTGCTACAACGCGTAGTCCACTGTATGCGGGGCCAACAGGCCGTCACCGCTATGCTCCCAGTCAAGTAGAAGTCGCAAGTGCCCTGCCGGCCCCTTCGATGCATCCCGGCAAATCACCGGCTGACAAGACAACGCCATGCGCGGCGTAAAGGACATTAAAGTGAGTACAGACGCTAAGGCTGGAGTCCAAGATCCCTTTCTGTTTGAGAGCCCCTCTGCCTTCGATGCCATATCGACGCGCATGCCTGTCTGCCTGGATCAGCTGCAACGGCCGCTCAAGAGCCTGCGCCTATCGGTGATTGACCAGTGCAATTTCCGCTGCACCTACTGCATGCCAAAGGAGATCTACACAAAGGATTATCCTTTCCTGAAGGCGGGATCCCGGCTTTCTTTCCAGCAGATGGTCTCGATTGCCAAAGGGTTCGTCAGTCTGGGCGTCGAAAAGGTCCGGCTAACTGGCGGAGAACCGCTCTTGCGCAAGGATATTGAGAAACTCGTCGAAGCGCTTGCACGGCTTACCACCCCTGATGGAAGGCCCGTCGAGATCGTGCTGACCACAAACGGCACACTCCTTGCTGCGAAGGCGCGGGCATTAAAGGATGCTGGCCTGGCCGGAGTAACCGTCAGCCTTGACAGCCTGGATGACGYGGTCTTCCGGCACATGAACGACGTCGGCTTCCCTGTCGGCAAGGTATTGGACGGCATAGAGGCCGCCCGGAACGCAGGGATCGATACCGTCAAAGTCAATACCGTTATTGAAAAGGGCGTCAATGATAGTCAGATTCTCCCACTGGCAAAATACTTCCGGCATAGCGGTGTGACCCCGCGCTTCATTGAGTTCATGGATGTGGGTGGTGCCGAGTCATGGTCCATGCAGCGTGTCCTGAGATCGGAAAACGTAAGGGACCGCATTGCGCAGGCATATCCCCTGGTTCCTCGTCCGGGATTTCGCGGCAGCGATACGGCGCAACGCTTTTTGTACACCGATGGCGGCGGTGAAGTGGGGTTCATTTCGAGCGTTTCCAAGCCGTTTTGTGGCGACTGCACGCGGGCGCGGGTCTCCGCCGATGGTCGGATGTTCTTGTGTCTGTTTGCTGAGCGAGGCGTCGACCTGCGGCAGTGGCTCACCGAATCCACCTCGCCAGAGGCGCTGCGTGATGCGATTCGCTCACGCTGGGAGCGACGAGACGACCGTTATTCCGAGCTACGTACCGAGAGACTGGCCAGCAACGGAAAGAAGTCGTATCCGACTGTCCGCATGTCGCTGGTCGGCGGCTAKGTATTCCCATGGTCAGCTTTAACCCTTATGCATAAGGTAAAAAGATGAGGCTAACAATCAAGTACTTTGCAAGTATCCGCGAGACCGTAGGGGTCTCCGAAGAGGTAGTCCATGTTGATGCGGATTCGCTCACGGTCGACAGCCTCAAACAATGGCTTGCGCAGACACGGCCAGCGCTTCAAGACGCGTTTTCGGACGATCGCCCCGTACGGGTAGCCGTCGACCATGCGGTCCGGCATAGTGCCTTCCCGCTACTCGACGGAAGCGAGATCGCTTTCTTCCCGCCTGTTACTGGTGGCTGAATTTCTCTCGCAAAAGAGGGCCGCGCAAATCTCCATGCGTTACTCTTGGCAGTGCGCTGGTCCTTGCCGGAAGGCGGGACGAGTTTTTCACTTCGTTACGTCCGGGCTATTCTGCCATCCGCCACCCAGGGCCAGGAAGAGATTGATCTGGTCGATCGCCACCTCACTATCCGACGCCGCCACGGCCGCGTCAGAACCGGCCAACGTACGGTCTGCGTCGAGGCTGGACAGATAGGGCGCGCGGCCGGCCTGGTACAGGAGCCGATTCTGCCGCGCCGCCTCGCTCGCATTGTCCCGTGCCGCCCTCAGGGCGAGGTTGCGCTCCAACTCCCTGGTATAGGCGCTGAGCGCGCTTTGGGTTTCCTGCAACGCCTTGAGCACCACGCCATCGAAGTTCGCCAGCGCCGCATCGGCCCCCGCCTCCATGCGGTGAATGCGTGGCCGCACCCCGTTGGTCGGGAGGTTCCATGTCAGCATCGGGCCTAGGGCCCAGTGAGCGGTCTGCCCCGTACCGAGGTCGCTGAGCAGCCCCGTGAGGCCCGCCGATGCCCCGATGCTGACCGACGGATAGAGATCGGCCGTGGCCACGCCGATTTTTGCCGTAGCCGATGCAAGCTCGCGCTCGGCCTGCCGTACATCGGGCCGGCGCTTGAGCAGCGCAGCACCATCCCCCACCGGAATCGCCTGGCGCAGCTTCGGTTCCTCGTGGCACTCCGCTTCTGCCACAGGAAGCGCGGCCGGCGGCTTGCCCAGCATGACGGCCAGCCGGTATGCGGCCCTCTCCTGCTCTGCCTTGAAGTGCGGAAGGCTGGCCCGCAAGGTCTCCGCCTGGGCTTGCGCGCGCAGCGCGTCGACCGGCTGCCCCCGCCCGGCGGCGACCATCTTGCGGGCGATGTCCACCCCACGCTCCTGCAACGCCAGTTGCCGCTCGGCCACTTCATACTCATGCGTGGCCGCGCAGCCTTGCACATATGCACGCACGGTCTCTGCGACAACCCCGACGCGTGCCATGTCGAGCGCGGCCTGACTCGCCTCGGCGCTTGCAAGGGCCGCTTCGTCGGCACGTTCGAGCTTGCCGAAGAAATCAACCAGGTAGGACACGGAGAAGCCAACGTCGCCAATGCTGAAGACCGGTATCTTCTCCTTCATCAGGAAGCTCTCGCCAGAGATCTGGGTGCGCTCTGTTGCCGCGGAGACGCTTGCCTGCGGGAGGTTGTCCGCTTCCACCTCGTGATACATCGCGATGGCCCGCCGCAGGTTAGCCGCAGCGACCCGCAAATCGGTATTGGCAGTGAGCGATTCCCGGACCAGCTTGTCCAGCTTCGGGTCGTCGTACAGGCGCCACCAGGCGTCCGGCACCGGCGCCAGGGAAACCGCCGGATGCTTCGTACCAAGCAAGGGGCCATTGGCCTGCGGCGCATGCACGGCGGCATGCGCCGGCACATGGTAATCAGGACCGACCGTGGTACAGGCTTGCAATAGCGGCATCAGTACCGGTAGCAGGGCAAGGCTGAGTCTCTTCTTCATTTTGACTTCTCCAGTTGCGCCACGCCTGGATGCGCCTGCCCTGCCATTGGCGCTTCCCGCACGGCAACTGTCGCGGTACGGCCGGACACAAGTCGTACGCCGGACGGCACGTCATCAAGCGCGATGCGCACCGGCACGCGTTGCGCCAGCCTCACCCAGTTGAAGGTAGGATTCACATTCGGCAGCAAATTGGATCCACTGCTACGGTCGCGATCTTCGATGCCGGCCGATATGCTCTGAACGTGTCCGTGCAGATGCTCGCCCTCGCCCATGATTCGCACGTCCACCGGATTGCCAATACGTATGCGATGCAGCTTCGTCTCTTCAAAGTAGCCCTCCACGTAAATGGAGTCCACATCGATCATCGAAAGCACCGGCCGGCCGGTCGTCACATAGTCTCCCAGCCGTGGCAGCCGGTCATTGAGATTGCCGTTCACCGGGCTAACGACGTTCGTGCGGGCAAGGTTGAGCCGCGCGAGGTCGACGGCTGCTTCGGCTTGCGCCAAGGCGGCCGCGGCCTGATCGACCTTGGCGAAACCCTCTTCGACGACCTCCTTGGAGACCACCTCGGACAGGGTACGGTTGCGTTCTGCCTCCCTGCGTAGCTGCGCCAGCGAGACGCGCTGCGCAGTCGCCGTAGCCAAGGCCTGCTGCAAGGCAAGCTCATAGCGGGCCTGGTCGACCACGAAAAGGAGCTGCCCACGCGTCACCTGCTGGTTGTCCTTGACCAGGATACGCGTCACCAGCCCCGACACATCAGGCGCGATCTGCACGATATCGGCACGCACATGGCCGTCACGCGTCCACGGCGCGATGGTGTAGTAATCCCATAGATGCCTGACGACAAAAAAGGCAACCGCCGTGGCGATTAACGTCAGCGCCACAGAGCCGAGCGAACGAAGATGGATTTTCATGATTGAAGCGAACGCGCAATGGCGACTACGCCGCCTAGCACGATAAGGTAGATGGCAAGATTGAAGAGCGACCGATGCCACACCAACCGGTAGAAGCCGAAGCGGGCGAGCAGCGCGCGCATGCAGGTAGTGATAGCAAAGGTCACCAGCATCAACGCCAGCAGGGTAGGCACGAAGACGCCATAAACATCGATCTCGCCGCTCAGCATGTTCCCTCCGTGTACAGCGCGGTATCCGAAGGCCATTGCCGGATCAAGGTGATACCTCCTGCGATTCTTTCCCTATCGGATACAAGGTCAGCCGGAGCACCACCAGGGCAGCCAGAGCATGTCGAGTGCCGTCGCCCGGGAAGGCGGCAAGTTCTCCGATGGCCTTCTCGATACATGCGCGGAGCGTGGCTGGCGACGCCGAACCCGTCCCGGTTCCGAGCCGGGCGCGAAAATGGCTCGCGACGGCGTTCAACACACCGGTTACCGCCCTGCGCGCCTGGGGTCGCATGGCGGACAGACCGCGCCGCAGGGCCAGCAAGCTGAATCCGATTTGCAACTCGGCGAAACCATCCGAAGGCATGTTCCCGACGCTTGCCGTCAGCCGCGGCGCAAGTTGGTTAAGCCGGTCCACCATGCGGCCACCCAGCTTTGCCACTTTTGGTGCTTCGCTGCAGGTGGCAGCCTGCGCCAGGTCCTTCCAGCTCGCGCGAATCAGGCGGCGCGCCGCGACTCGGGCGCCAAACGGCCGTGTCGCCATGGCCCACAGAGGCGCGAACAGCATGCCGCCGATGCTCGCCAGGCTACCGTTGATGGTGGCAAGAAAGTTGGCGTCAAAGACACTCTGAAAGTTCGCGAAGGACGCCGTATTCAGCGACAAGAGCAGCGCGATGAGATTGAACCCCGGCCTTGGCAGCAGCAAGCCGATCCCAAGGTATGGCACTGCCAGCATGCCAGCCAGCGTCACGAAATCATGCGCATATGGCACTACCGCGAACAGGTAAAAGGCGGACACGGCGAAACAGACGCCGCTCCACCGCAAAACGGAATGCGCCGCCGACCGTGGCTCCTCAATCGTGGCAAAGAAGCAGCTGGTGACTGCCGCCAGCACGACGGCCCCGGCCCCGGCCTCCCACTGCGACACGATCCACAGCAGGCCCGCGCAAAAAACAGCAAGACTGGTGGAGCAGGCATAGAAGAGCAACATGCCGTGATCATGATGACTGGCACGGTCGGCGGACAGCCCGCGCACCCTTAGCGGAGATTCGCTGGATCCGGTGGTCCGGTCGCCGATGCTGCGTTGCAGTGCCCGGCAATCTTCGCCCAACGCCGCCAGCGCGAGCAACAGCTCGTTGGCGGTAGCCACCAGGCTCGCATGCCAGCCCGGTGCCATCCCATTCGCGGCGGGGGGCGTGGCTGGCGGTATCTGGGTCGGTGCCGGACCGTAAAAGCCTCCGCGGATCCAGCGCGACATTTCGGTCATATGGCGGGCCAGGTCCTCGGGGATGCCAGCCAGTTGACTCCGCAACGCCCGCACTACACCTGCCAATGACGACAGCAACGGTAACAGCATGGCCATCCGCTCCCACAGTGCGCGGGCATTACGCAGGGACTCGGTACCCTCGGTGTCATAAGAGAGCTGCTTGATCAACTGGTCTATCGTGGAAATGTCGGATACCAGGCGATGCCGATTTTCATGCGAGAACGCATTCGAGTCCGGCGCGGCCGACAGAATTTCCGCGGCCCACTGCCCCGCGTCGCCGAGCCAGACAGCCGCCCTGTCGCGCAAGGTCGGCGCCACTTTCGTGGGGAAGAACAAGGCACTCACCATGCCGGCGCAGACGATCCCGATGGCGATTTCCTCGACGCGAGCGATGGCCAGGTCGAAGATTTCCACAGGCTGGCTGACCGCCGGCAGCGCAACGATAGGCAGTGTGTAGGCACTCAGAAGGAAGATGTAGTTGCGCGGTGCCCGATCAAGCAGGGATAGATAGAGCAGCGCGCCAGACCAGAGCGAAATCGCCCCCATCAGCAACACAGGCGCATTGACCAGGAGGGGCACCGTCACCACCGCGGCGGTTGCGCCCAGCAGCGTGCCCACTACGCGATAGGCCGCCTTGGCACGCGTCGCTCCCGTCACCGGATTGGACACGAGATAGACCGTCGCCATTGCCCAGTAGGGTCGGGGCAATGCAAGGGCGAGCGCGATGTACAGCGCCAGCATCGCTGCCGCATACACCTTTAGCGAAAAGAGCCATTGCCGTGCACTCAGCCAGCTAGCCATGTTGCACACCTGTATTCACGATTGATTCCATTTAGCATGGCCCATCACCAGACGCTCCGGGCCACGGCGACGGGTTGCAGAAGAAGCTTTAGCCAGCGTCCGGTCTCGACCCGGCGACTGCGAATCGCAGCCCGCTGATGTGTCGACCTTTCTCACCGCTACTGCACCGGCACCGTGCAACCGGGCCGATAATCAGCGTGCCGCATCGCGTAGCCATCCATTGCGCCCTGATCCGCTGCGGGCAAGTATGGCCTGTGCACAATCAAATTCGACCATAATTCACGCTCGCTTGTATCACCCGCCTGTCGAAGCGAGGTGCGTCGCAAAGTTGCCGGGCAGGTAGGTGCAGTCCAACTGATCTCGAATGATTCCCTCCCACGCGGTCACGCAGGACTTGGTGGCTCCGGGAAGACAGAACAGCAACTTCCCGTTCGCGTACCCGGCCAGCGCACGTGACTGGATCGTTGAACTACCGACCTCCCCGTAGGAAAGCTGCCGGAAGATCTCCCCGAAGCCGGTTATCTCTTTGTCCAGCAGTGGCCTCACCGCCTCCGGGAGAGAATTCGCCAGGGAGAAGCCCGTGCCACCACTGCTGATGATCACCTGAATCCTGGAATCGGCAATCCACTCGCTAAAGATGCGACGAATCTCGTAGATGTTGTCCTTGACAATATCGCGGTCTACACATCGATGCCCCTCACGTGAGAGTACATCTACCAGATAGTCGCCGGAGCCATCATCATCCGGTGTTCGCGTGTCGCTCACCGTCATCACTGCACAGTTCAGGAACATATTGTTTGCGTGGTTCATTCGGTCTTCTCTTCCAGCCTCATTACGACGCAGCGCGCTTCCCGATCGCATCTTCGCGTCCGCGGCTTGCGGCGTGATTACGCTCAGATCTCGGTGTACTCAACGAAGCCGTCCTTCCTGCAGAAGCTCACAAGCTTCATGCCCGCCTGCTCGGCGATGCTGATTGCCAGGGAGGTGGGCGCGGAGATCGTGGCAAGCATTGGAATATTCATTCGCGCTGTCTTTCGCACCAGCTCGTAGCTGGCGCGGCTCGACAGAAAGACGAAACCCGCCTTCATGTCGATCCTTTTCATGGCCAGGGCACCGATGAGCTTGTCGAGGCCGTTGTGACGGCCCACGTCCTCGTACACGGCGAGAATTTCTCCTTCCGGATTGCACCAGGCAGCCGCGTGCACGCCGCCGGTCGCTCGCATGAGCAACTGATGGTCCTGTAGCGCCTCGGCAGCACGCGCAATGACGACATTCGTCGCGACAACGTGCATCGCCGGCGGTTCAATGCGTTCCGGGTGCAAGTCCAGAAGTTCAATACTCTCGATTCCGCATACTCCGCAGCCAGTCCGTCCGGCAAGCGCACGTCGTCGCCCCTTCAATGCGAGAAAGGATGGCTGTCCCACGGTCAGCTGCACCTCGGCGCTATCCTCGCGCATGAACACCTCGATATCGAAGATCTCGCGGGCACTGCCGACAATTCCCTCGGTCAGCGCGAATCCAACTGCAAAGGCCTCCAGATCGCGCGGGGTCGCCATCATCACGGCATGTGAGATGCCGTTGAACACCAAGGCGATTGGAAACTCCTCGGCCACCTTATCGTTGTCCCGTGTCTGTATCACGCCACGGTGACGTACGATCTCGCGCTCCCTGAATCCGCTGCGCTCGCTCCGTTCTTCGCAGTACATTGGCTTGCCCCTAGAAATAGTCAACGCGGCGACGATCGCCGCTCACTCGTAGTAGAAGTGAATTGCACTGAAGCCATTGTACGAACCGGTTGTCGGACACGAAGATACAGAATGGCCAACAAGCGAGGACTACAGATGCAGTCGTCGAAAAGCGATCGCGAGGCCGGGTTCAGCCGGGCGCTCGACATTGCGGCTTGCGTGAATCAAGACAGCCCTGTCGCGGAGACAGGACGCAGCCACCTCGGGATCGTTGTTCGATCGAGGCGACGACAGGCCAGGAATATGAGAGAAAGGGTGCCCGGCAAATGGGGAAGCAGCACGGCCGCTACCCTCTGATGAGACGGTCAAGAGGGTGCCAAGGCCGACACTTACCCACCGCCGAAACAACACCAGCAATGTAGTCCTGGGCGTGAGGGAGTCACGGCTGATGGCAGGCGAGGGCAACCACACCCTGGGGTACTCTCTGCCCAAGTGCGCCTTACTTCTGCGCAGGCACCTCGGGCTGCCGGCACCAACACTTTGTGAATATGTTTGAAGCACCGCAGCACGTTCCACCTGACCGTCGAGATCCGGCACGTCGCGGGGACAGCGCAAGCTGTCGCTTATGATTCGAAATGATTAGATTTGGCTAGAAGCCAGGATGCTGCACATAAAAATGACAACGCCACCAAGCGCGATCAGAAACTCCACCGCCACCAGATATCTGTTCGAATCCGAATTTTCGTTCATTCCCACACCCTCTCGCATTGTGTGACTGGCGGCCCACTCAAACCACCGCAGCGGCGCAATGAGCCGTACGTGCATCAGGCTACTGATTCCGCGATTCTCGAACGGCACGCATCCAGTAATTTCACGAGTGCTATCGACGGACGAGACGCACTGCAAGAGTAGACGCCAGTGGCGTTGGGAGGGGCATACAGGGGCGCGAAGAAGCGGGGATAACAGTCTCGCGGCGTCGCGGAAGTTCGCCTCGCTCCGGCTGCCATGGAAGTGCCTTTCAATGCCCAAATCATACTCGAAATGCGCCTTTGGTCGCATTCATTCGCGTGCCGGAGGGGGCGCGCGGGCTCCAATCGAAACTCAAATGCAAGAGGTAACTATCTTGCCAAGCGTGATCAAGGCACTCTCCAACTGCGGCGTCCAGGCGTAGCTATAATTAAGGCGAATGAAATTCTTGAACCCATTGGATGGGGAGAACATATAACCCGGTCCGACCGTGATTCCCTGTTCGAGGGCGCTGCGATACAACTTCATGGAGTCTACGCTGTCCGGTAGCTCGACCCAGAGGACATAGCCGCCCACGGGGTGCGAAGTGCTTGTTCCGGCGGGGAAAAAGCGATTCACCATTGACACCATGATGCTAGCTTGCTGAGCGTAGGTACGCCTCACCTTTCGAAGATGATGATCATATCCATCATTTTTTAAATACTCGGCAATTGCCATCTGCGGGAGCGAGGGGGTCGTCAGTGTATTTAGGAATTTCAGCTTCTCCACTTTATCGCGATACCGTCCAGGCATGGCCCAGCCGATGCGATGGGCGACTGCAAGGCTCTTCGAGAAGGAAGCGCAATATAGAACCAGTCCTTTTTCGTCATAGGACTTCAGCGAACCGGGATGGCTCTCTCCATAATAAAGCTCGTTGTAGAC
>NZ_JBFTLX010000060.1:0-28726 GCF_056396665.1 Cupriavidus sp. 05T313
TTGTTCGCTAACAGCATCCGTCCAGCGCGAACCCGCTTTCGGTCGCTTCGTCCATCTTCCCAGCCATGCAATCGACTCCCGATCAACGCCTTGGTCAGATAACGCGTCAGACTCAAATCGGTTGTCATGATTTATACAAGTCTCAATAGGTAACGCTGGTTTTTGCATCGAATGTTGATCCACGTATAGAACACTGTCCTGCTCGGGCACGGGCGCGAGTTGGGAATGATCGACGAGGCCATACTAAGCATCACTTGACGCTGGCATCTTCTCGTGATTGGATCTCGCTGCGCGAGATCACCAGACGCCGGGACAACTCCAGGAACACGGTCACCTGCGCGCTGACGGCCCCCGCCTATCCGGCCCGCCAGAGTCCAAGCAAGCTGGACGCCACGCTCTCGGCCTGACTCAAGACCGAGGCCAATAAGCCACGCAAGCAGCATCCAACGCCTACCCTTGCATTCCCCGCGGAAACACGCGTAGAATCGCGGTTTCGCGGGCGTCGTATAATGGCCATTACCTTAGCTTCCCAAGCTAAAGACGTGGGTTCGATTCCCATCGCCCGCTCCACATCAGATTGAGACGAGCCGCCTTCGCCACCTGGTCGCATGCCCGATCAGGACCCGCCCGGCGGCTTTTTTGTTGCCATGCTCCCCCAAGACCCCAGCTCCGATCCGACGCCAGCCGACGACGCTGACAACGCGCCCATCCCGGCCGACACTGGCACGGACGTCGCGCATCCGCGCCGCATCCGTTCCTTCGTGCGCCGCGCCGGGCGCACCTCCACCGGCCAGCAGCGCGCCATCGATGACCTGGGGCCGCGCTTCATCCTGCCGTATGCCCCGCAGCCGCTCGACTGGGAGGCTGCTTTTGGCCGCGCTGCCCCGGCGATCCTGGAAATCGGCTTCGGCATGGGCGAGACCACCGCGCATATCGCGCAATTGCGCCCGCAGGACAACTTCCTGGGCTGCGAGGTGCACGAGCCCGGCGTGGGCGCCCTGCTCAAGCTGATTGGCGAGCGCGAGATCGACAATGTGCGGATCATGCCGCACGACGCGGTCGAAGTCATCGCGCACATGCTGACGGAATCCTGCCTGGACGGCGTGCACATCTTCTTTCCCGACCCCTGGCACAAGAAGCGCCACAACAAGCGGCGCCTGGTGCAGCCGCCGCTGGTCAAGCTGCTGGCCAGCCGCCTCAAGCCGGGCGGCTACCTGCACTGCGCGACCGACTGGGAGGAATACGCTCACCAGATGGTGGAAGTGCTCTCCGGCGAGCCAGGCCTGGTCAATACCTCGGATACAGCCGGCGGCTTCGCGCCGCGGCCGGACTACCGCCCGGTGACCAAGTTCGAGCGTCGTGGTGTGCGCCTTGGGCATGGCGTGTGGGACGTGGTGTTCCGCAAGCGGGCCTGAGGCCGCGCTGAAGCCAGCGCGGGACAAAAAAAGGCGTGGCCATGAGGCCACGCCCTTTTTTATTTGTGCTGACCCGTATCAGGCATGCCAGGCGACCAGGCCCGAGTAAGCCGTCACCAGCACGATGATGCCGAAGACGATGCGGTACCAGGCGAACGGCTTGAAATCATGGGTGGCAACAAAGCGCAACAGCCAGCGCACGCACAGGAAAGCGGACAGGAAGGCGAAGACGAAGCCGATGCCGAAGATGCCGAGGTCGTCGGCGGAGAGCAGCGCGCGTGACTTGTACAGCTCGTACACGGTGGCCCCGAAGATCACCGGGATCGCCAGGAAGAAGGAGAACTCGGTAGCCACCTGGCGCGACAGCCCGAACAGCATGCCGCCAATGATGGTCGCGCCGGAACGCGAGGTGCCGGGGATCAGGGCGAAGCATTGAGCCAGCCCGACCTTGATCGCATCGCGCCAGTTCAGGTCATCGACGGATTCGATGCGCGGCGCCCCGGCCTGGGCAGCCTTCAGCAAGGCGTTGCCTTGCGGATGGGATACCCGGCCCCGGTGGTTTTCACGCCACTCGGCCCACAGAATTACCACGCCGCCGACGATAAACGCGGTCGCCACGGTGATCGGGTTGAACAGGTGAGCCTTGATCCACTTGCCGAACACAAGCGCCAGCACGATCGCCGGCACGGTGGCGACGATGACGTTGATGGCGAAGCGCCGCGCTTTTTCATCGGTGGCCAGTCCGCCCACCACGGTGGTGATACGGCGACGGAACTCCCAGCACACCGCAAGGATGGCGCCGAACTGGATCACGATCTCAAAAATCTTGCCCTTTTCATCGTTGAAGTCGAGCAACTGGCCGGCCAGGATCAGGTGGCCGGTACTGGAGATAGGCAGGAACTCGGTCAGTCCTTCGACGATGCCGAGGATCACGGCTTTCAAGGCGAGAGCAATATCCATTCTTATTGGGAGAGCGAAGGAAAACGAAGGCGAGGCGAAGAAAAGAAAATGAGTACCCTTACGGTCTCACACATAGGGAACCACCACTATCAACCACGAGCATGACGCTACCGTGTGCAAGGCAAATACCTCTCACGCAGCGCGCCGCTTGTCCTTATGGCCGATTGATCTTGACGTTGATCCCATTGGGCAAAACGGTGATTGTACCGGGCTCGACACTCGCGCCGGCAAGGCGCAGCTCGTCGGGGCGGAAGGTATAGAGCGGGTAGTCCTGCAGCAATTGTTCCGCGAGGATGCCGCCGAGCGCATTGAGCTGGCGCGAGAACTGCGGCGGCAGGCCATTGACGTCGAACTGCTGGACCTGCGGATCCTGCAGCACGACCGCGCGGCTGGCCGGATCGTAGCGCAGGCCGCTGTCCAGCGCGAAGCGCCCGGTCAGCGGCTGGCGGAAGAACAGCCGGTTGTCCACGGTGGCATCGAACTGTACGTTGACGCGGTTGCGGCCGGGATCCAGCGTGAGCTGCGGGTTGGCGAGCTGGATGTCGAACAGCTCCATATAACGCTTGTTGAAAGGAAACTTGCGCTCCAGCGCCGATTGCAACTGGCTCTGCGAGAAGGTGTAGTCGTTGCTCATCACACCGCAAGCGGCGAGTCCCGCGAGGAGCGCGGCGGCAYCGCTTGCTGCCAGCCAACGCCGGCGAGTCATTTTGAACATCTGTTTGATCCTTGCGGGTTTAACCGGCATGGCCGGGCGCGGTAGCGGCCTCTAGCTGCGACAACCATGCCAGCGCATGCACACGCGAGTCGCCGCACATGTCGGCCGCGGGCTTCAGTCCGGCGCAAAACGCCGGCCGCGTGGGTTTGCCGAAAATCGCGCAGCGCCGGTCTGGCAGCAGCTGCACGCAGGGTACGCCGGCCGGCTTGCCGTATGGCATGCCGGGGATGGGCGAAGTGATCGAGGGCGCGGTGCAACAAGCGCCACAATCTGGCCGGCAGGAAAGTTCAGACTGAAGGGGCATGGCAAAGGTTCAGGGCAGGCATCGCCCGGCAGCCCCGTATTGTGCCCCAACCCGAGCCCCCTCCTTCACGCTTTGGCACCGGCAGTGCCATGGATTGCCGGCACGCTTGACCGCCGGAATCGCGTCTACTACATTACTGACCCAAGAGTTATTTATCTGCAATTCTCGCGGAACGCGCCGGCATCGGTGCGCAGCGGCACAGTGAAAAAGTCTCCAGACCAGAATCAGGAAGCGGCAAACACCAAACGTTGGGCTCGCCGCAAAGCCGCACGCCCGCAGGAACTGGTGGCCGCCGCGCTTGAGCTTTTCGTCCAGCGCGGCTATGCGGCCACGCGGCTGGAGGATGTTGCCGCCGCGGCAGGCGTGTCCAAGGGCACGGTGTATCTGTATTTCGCCAATAAGGAAGAGCTGTTCAAGACCGTGGTGCGCGAGAACCTGGTGCCAACACTGACCAGGGGCATCGACCTGGTGGAGAACTACCAGGGTTCCACGCCGGCGTTGCTCCGCGAGTTGCTGCGCGGCTGGTGGGGCCTGATCGGGGCCACGCCGGTAGCCGGCCTGACCAAACTGATCATGGCCGAGTCCAGCAACTTCCCCGACATCGCGCAGTTCTACCATGAGGAAGTGGTGCTGCCGGGTGACGAACTGTTCGCGCGCGTGCTCAAGCGCGGCGTGGAGCGTGGCGAGTTGCGCGAGACGCCGGCCAACCCGACCACAACGCTGATCTGCGCGCCGCTGATGTTCCTGATGCTTTGGCAGCGCGCGTTCAGCGCGTCGTCGCGCATCGAGATCGACCCCGAGGCTTTCCTCGACAACCTGCTCCAGATGTTGCTGTTCGGCCTGACCACCGGCGCGGCGCGCGATACGCCGCTGCCGCCCCAGGTTGGCCCCTACGTCTGGGAGCAAATACGAAAAGAACAACAAGAAGCCCTTGCACAAGCGCAGGGGCAGCAGGACGCGCGGGATCCCCCGGCGCGGCCGCCGGAGACCGCATGACCCGACGCAAGAAGATCCTGATCGTTGCGATTGCCGCCATTGCCGTGATCGGCGTGCTGAGCGCCGCTGCCGCGGTCCGCAAGGCAGGCAATGGCAAGCCGGGCGCGGCCCCGGCGCAAGCCACTGCCCAGGGGGCCGCCGCGCCCGGCCTGGTGGAATTCCTGCAGTCCGACCTGGTCGATGCCACCACGCAGGACCTGCGCGTTTCGCTGCCGCTGTCCGGTGGCTTGCGGGCGCTCAACCAGGCTTCGGTCAAAGCCAAGGTCTCGGGCGAGGTGCAGCAGGTGCTGGTGCGCGAGGGTGAAGCCGTGCGTGCCGGCCAGGTCATCGTGCGCATCGATGCTACCGAATACCAGGCCAAGGTAGCGCAGGCGCGCGGGCAGATGCTGGCGGCGCGCGGCCAGTACGAGAATTCGAAACAGACCTTCGAGCGCAACCGCGAACTGGTGGCCAAGGGCTTTATCTCCAAGACCGCCTTCGACAATTTCCAGAGCAACCTGGACGTGGCGCGCGCCAACCTCGATGCCGCCCAGGGCGGCCTGGAAGTGGCGCAAAAAGCGCTCGCCGATACGATCGTCAAGGCGCCGCTGGACGGCCTGGTGGYCGCGCGCGCGGTGCAGCCGGGCGAGAAGGTATCACCCGACACCCGCCTGATCGACGTGGTGGACTTGCGCGCACTGGAACTGGAGGCGCCGATCCCGATGGCCGACGTGGCGCGTGCCGCCATCGGCCAGGCCGTGCAGCTTGACGTGGAAGGCAGCGGCCGTTTCGAGGGCAAGCTGGTGCGCATCAACCCCGCGGTCAGCCAGGGCACGCGCAGCATCATGGTCTATGTGCGGGTCGACAACCCGGACGCGCGCCTGCGCGCGGGCATGTTCGCCCAGGGCGCGCTGGTGCTCGGCCGCCATGCCGGCGTGGTGGCGGTGCCCGCCACGGCGGTGCGCAGCGATGGCGAGCGCGCCTTCGTCTACAGCGTGGAAAACGACGTGCTGGCAGAGCGCCAGGTCACGCTGGGCATCCGCGACGACGAGAACGGGCTGGTGGAGATCGCCAGCGGCCTGGCCGCCGGCGCCAAGGTGGTGCGCAACAATCTCGGCACCCTGCGCGCGGGCAGCCGCGTCAAGCTGGTCAAGGCGTAGGAGCCCCCCATGTGGTTCACCCGCCTGTCCATCCATAACCCCGTGCTGGCCACCATGATGATGATGGCCTTCGTCGTCATCGGCCTGTTCTCCTACCAGCGCCTGCCGGTCGACCAGTTCCCGGACATCACCTTCCCGATCGTGGTGGTGCAGACCGAGTACCCTGGCGCCGCGCCGGAATCGGTCGAATCGGATGTCACCCGCAAGATCGAGGAGATCGTCAACACCATTTCCGGCATCGACGAGATCTTCTCGCACTCCTACCAGGGCAACTCGGTGGTGGTGATCAAGTTCGACCTGACCGTGGACGTTGGCCAGGCCGCGCAGGACGTGCGCGACAAGATCGCGCTGATCCGCCCGCAGTTCCGCGACGAGGTGAAAGACCCGCGCGTGCTGCGCTACGACCCGTCAGAGGCGCCGGTGTTCTACCTGTCGGTGTCGAATGCGCCGGGCGCCGAGCGCACGCAGCGCGAGCTGACCACCATTGCCGACCAGATCGTGCGCAAGCGGCTGGAGACGGTGCGCGGCGTGGGCGCCATCAGCCTGGTTGGCGGTACCAAGCGCGAGGTAGAGATCCGCATCCGGCCGGCCCAGCTGGAGGCGCTCGGCATTGGCGTGAACCAGGTGATGGACGCCATCCGCAACGAAAACCAGGAACTGCCTGCCGGCGAGTTGCGCTCCTCCTCCACCGAGACGGTGGTACAGATCAAGGGGCGCGTCATCTCGCCGGACGACTTCCGCCACATCATCGTGGCCCGGCGAGCCGGCCAGCCAGTCACGCTGGAACAGGTCGCCGACGTGCGCGACGGTGAGGAGGAGCAGGAGAGCCTGGCCATGCTGGACGGCAAGCGCGCGCTGTTCCTGGCGGTGGTGAAGGCGCAGGGCCAGAACACCGTGGATACCGTCGACGGCCTGATCAAGATGACCGACGAGGTACGCAAGCTGGTGCCCGCCGGCGTGCAGCTCACCGTGGTCAACGACGCCGCGCGCGGCATCCGCAGCAGTGTCAAGGAAGTCCGCTCCACCCTGCTCGAAGGCGCCTTCCTGACGGTGGCGATCGTCTTCCTGTTCCTCGGCTCCTGGCGCAGCACGGTGATTACCGGGCTGACCTTGCCGATCGCGCTGATCGGCACCTTCGGCGTGATGTACATGTTCGGCTTCACGCTCAACGTGATTACGCTGATGGCGCTGTCGCTGTGCGTGGGCCTGCTGATCGACGATGCCATCGTGGTGCGCGAGAACATCGTGCGCCATAACCTGATGGGCAAGGACCACCGTACAGCGGCGCTGGACGGCACCAACGAGATCGGGCTGGCGGTGCTGGCCACCACGTTCTCCATCGTCGCGGTGTTCCTGCCGGTGGGCTTCATGGGTGGCATCATCGGCCGCTTCTTCCACCAGTTCGGCGTGACCGTGGTGGCGGCGGTGCTGATTTCCATGTTTGTCTCTTTCACGCTGGACCCGATGCTGTCCTCGGTCTGGCATGACCCGGACCTGCACGGCACCGGCAACAAGAAGAGCCTGTACGGCCGTACCGTGGGCCGCATGCTGGACTGGTTCTCGGCGCGCATGGATGCGCTCGGCCACGGCTATGGGTCGATGCTGGGCTGGGCGCT
This sequence comes from Cupriavidus sp. 05T313, assembly GCF_056396665.1. NCBI lineage: Bacteria > Pseudomonadati > Pseudomonadota > Betaproteobacteria > Burkholderiales > Burkholderiaceae > Cupriavidus > Cupriavidus sp. 05T313. The sequence continues at coordinate 7,146 of NZ_JBFTLX010000060.1, forward strand.
CAAGCACCGGATCGCCACGGCCATCATTGCCGTGGTGACGTTCTTCGGCAGCTTCGCGCTGGTGCCGCTGATCGGCACCGAGTTCGTGCCCGCCGCCGACCTCGGCGAAACGCAGGTGGGCTTCACCACGCCGGTGGGTACCTCGCTGGCGGTCACCGAAGCCAAGGTCAGGCAGGTGGAAGCCGCGCTCAAGACCTTCCCCGAAGTGGCCTACACCTATGCCACCATCAACTCGGGCAACACCTCCGGGCGCAACAACGCGCTGGTCTCGGTACGCCTGATCGAGCGCCGCGCGCGCAAGCTCACCACCACGCAACTCAACCCGATGATCCGCGAGCGGCTGGCGGGCATCGCCGGCATCACGCTGACCATGGTCGGCATGCCCGATGGCGCCGGCGGACAGAAGGCGCTGCAGGTGTCGATCCAGGGCGATGACCTGGAAACGCTGCGGCGCCTGTCGGTGGAGGCCAGCCGGCGCATGGCCGCGGTGCGCGGCCTGACCGACCTGGATTCCAGCATGAAGGACGACCGCCCTACGGTGGAAGTACGCATCCGCCGCGAGCTGGCGTCCGACCTGGGCGTGGGCATTGTCCAGATCGGCAACGCGCTGCGCCCGCTGCTGGCCGGCGACGCCATCAGTTCCTGGCGCGCTCCCGACGATCAGAATTACGACGTACGCGTGCGCCTGCCCAAGGACGCGCGCACCGGCATGGCCGACCTCAGCGCGCTGATGATCGCCAGCAACCAGACCAACACCGACGGCTCGCCGCGCATGGTGCCGCTGCGCCAGATCGCCGAACTGGTGCCCACCACCGGCGCCAACCAGATCAGCCGGCGCGACCTCAACCGCGAAGTGGAACTGACCGCCAATACAGCGGGGCGCTCGCAGGGCGAGGTCGCGCGCGAGGTCAAGACGGTGCTGGACGGCATGAACTGGCCGGCGGGCTACAAGTATCGCTTCGGCGGTTCCACCAAATCGATGAACGAATCGTTCGGCTTCGCGGTATCGGCGCTGGCGCTGGCGGTGATCTTTATCTACATGATCCTGGCCTCGCAGTTCGCCAGCTTCTTCCAGCCCATCGCCATCATGACCTCGCTGCCGCTCACGCTGATCGGCGTGTTCGCGGCGCTGCTGCTGTTCCGCTCCACGCTGAACATGTTCTCCATCATCGGTTTCATCATGCTGATGGGGCTGGTGACCAAGAACGCCATCCTGCTGATCGACTTTGCCAACCAGGCCCGGCGCGGCACCGACGGCCAGCCGCCGATGTCGCGCGAGGCGGCGCTGGTGGCCGCCGCACGCGTGCGGCTGCGGCCGATCCTGATGACCACGCTGGCCATGATCTTCGGCATGGTGCCGCTCGCCTTCAGCCTGGGCGAAGGCGCGGAGCAGCGCGCGCCGATGGGCCAGACGGTGATCGGCGGCATCATCACCTCGTCGATCCTGACCCTGGTGGTGGTGCCGGTGATCTATACGTACCTGGACGATTTCGGCGCCTGGCTGGGCCGGCTGTGGCGTGGCAAGGAGGCGGCTCCCGCCCGCGCCGCCGCGCCGCGGGCGGCCGATGCGCCCGCCCACGGGCCAGCGAGTGCGGAATGAGGCTGCGCCGGCGGATACCCGGAATGCCGTGGCCCTGGCCAGACTGCGGCATGCAGGCCACACCCGGGGCCACGCGCTTGGGCAACTGCCTTGACGAAGAGTTAAAATCTCAGGTTTGACGGATTTCCCCGGCCCTGGCACCGCGCGGCCGGAATTCAGAACTGATTAGCGGTTGGCATTGGAAGGAATGGCAAGATGGATCTCGAGAAAGCCCGATTCAACATGATCGAACAGCAAATCCGCCCGTGGGATGTGCTGGATCAGGAAATCCTGGACCTGCTGGCGGTGGTCAAGCGGGAACAGTTCGTGCCGCAGGCCTACGCCGCGCTGGCCTTCGTCGACATGGAAATCCCGCTGCCGGGCGGCCAGAACATGCTGGCCCCGCGCGTGGAAGCCCGCATCCTGCAAGACCTGGCCGTGCGCAAGCACGAACAAGTGCTTGAGATCGGCGCCGGCTCCGGCTACATGGCCGCCCTGCTGGCACACCGCGCGCGCCACGTGCTGACCGTGGACATCCTGCCGGAACTGGCCGCGCTGGCCCGCAAGAACCTGGCCGACGCTGGCGTAACCAATGTCGACGTGGCCGAAGGCAATGCCGCCGCCGGCTGGGCCGCCAGCGCGCCTTACGACGTGATCTGCATCTCGGGCGCGCTGCCCTCGGTGCCGGCGTTCATCCTGTCGCAAGTCAAGGTTGGCGGGCGCATCGCCGCGTTCGTCGGCGCCCTGCCGGCCATGGAGGCCCAGATCATCACGCGCGTCAGCGAGACCGAGTACAAGACGGTCAACCTGTTCGAGACTGCCGTCACGCCGCTGATCGGCGCCGAGCAGCCTTCACGCTTTCACTTCTGAGCGGGACCCAGGACATGCAGTTAATCAACGCCCCCGAACTGGCACATTGGCTGGCCGACACCGGCCGCGCACAGCCGGTGCTGCTCGACGTACGCGAAGGCTGGGAAGTGCAGACCTGCGCCATGCCCGGCATCACCCATATCCCGATGGGCCAGATCCCGGCACGCGCCGCCGAGCTCGATGAGGATGCCGATATCGTCTGCATCTGCCATCACGGCGCGCGCAGCATGCAGGTGGCCAGCTTCCTCGAGCGGCAAGGATTTGCCAAGGTCTACAACCTGACCGGCGGCGTGCACGCCTGGTCCGAGCAGGTCGACCCGGCGATGCCGAAGTACTGAGCATCACCAGCACTAGCAGCACTAGCAGCAGCACAAGCATCAATCCCAGGGCGCCGGCTTCCCGCGGCGCCGATTCCCTAGAACGCTGATCGTTAGAAACGTTAGCCGCGCGCCCGGTGCCCGGCAGACTGGAGATGTCATGAGGTTTGCGCTTTTCCCTGCGCGGGGCGTGCCCAAGACGCGCCTGGCACTGACGGGTTCCCTGCTTGCGCTGCTGCAACTGCCGGCTGCGCATGGCGCCGACCTGCTCCAGGTCTACCGCGACGCGCAAGCCAACGATGCGCAGTTCGCCAGCGCGCGTTCGCAACTGACGGCCACCCTGGAAAAGCTCCCGCAGGGACGCTCCGGCCTGCTGCCGCAGATCAACGGCACGCTCGGCGCCACGCGCACCAACATCGACCAGACCGTGCCGTTCGTGGCGGACCGCTTCATCAACAACAATAACTGGACGCTGCAACTGGTCCAGCCGTTGTTCCGCTGGGATCGCTGGGAGACCTACAAGCAGGGCGAACTGGCAGCGCTGGCTGGCGAGGTCACCTTCAGCCAGGCACAGCTCGACCTGATCACCCGCACTTCGCAAGCCTACTTCGACGTGCTGGCCGCGCAGGACAACCTCTACCTGGCCGGCGCGCAGAAGAAGGCAATCGGCGAGCAGTTGGCGCAGGCCAAGCGCAACTTCGAGGTCGGCACCGCCACCATCACCGACGCCAACGATGCGCAGGCCCGCTACGATCTCGCCACCTCGACCGAAATCGCGGCGCAGAGCGACCTCGAAATCCGGCGCGCCAACCTGCAGCAGATCACCAGCAAGCCGGTCGACGAACTGCTGGGATTGCGCCCCGCCGCCCCCCTTCCCGGTCCGCAGCCGGCCGATGTGAACACCTGGGCCAGCCAGGCCGAGAACACCAATCCGCAAGTGGGCCTGGCCCGCTACAACCTCGACACGGCGCAGCGCGAGTACAACAAGGCGCGCGCCGGCCACCTGCCCACGGTCGACCTCGTAGCGTCCTATGGCTTCGTCAACTCCACCGGCAATGCCACGCAGCAGGTCAATATTTCCAGCCGCTACAACAGCGCCCAGATCGGCGTGCAACTGAACGTGCCGATTTACAGCGGCGGCCAGATCCAGTCGCGCGTGCGCGAGACCGCGGCACTGGCCGACAAGGCCGCCAGCGACCTCGAGTTCGCGCGCCGCACCGCCGCCCAGAACGCGCGGCAGACCTACTCGGGCGTGTCCAACGGCCTGGCGCAGGTCAAGGCACTGGAAGCCGCCGAGCATTCGGCGCAGAGCGCGGTGGAATCCAACCAGCTCGGCTATGAAGTGGGCGTGCGCATCAATATCGATGTGCTGAACGCCGAGGCGCAGCTGTTCTCCACCCGCCGCGACCTGGCCAAGGCGCGCTACGACACCATCATGAACGGGCTGCGCCTCAAGGCCGCGACGGGCGCGCTGACCGAGGACGATGTCGTGCAGATCAACACGCTGCTGACCTCGGCGCCGGGCTCGATGTACAAGTTGCCGGACAAGGTAAAGCTCGGCACGGCATCGCCCGCCGGTGCACCGCCAGCGGCAAAGCGCACTGCCACGCGCAAGGAAGCCATCGCCGGAGCGCCAGCGCCGCGCAGCTGAATGTGAATAGCGGACGGCCGCCGGCCAACCGGTATTCGCTCGAAACAGAAACGCCGCGGCTTCGACCGCGGCGTTTTGCTTGCTGGCCCAGCGTCCTGGCGCCGCTCAGTTGGCCCGCGTACGGGACTCCACGCTCAACAACTGCCATCGGATAGCCGAAGCGTCCGCCGGCGGGTTCTCCACCCGCGTCTCGCGCACGCGCAAGGTGTATGCGATGCCCGGCTCGAAATCCAGTCCCTCGATCGGGCCATACCAGAGCGTCCACGGCGCACTGGGGTTGTCGCGCACGCGATAGCACGTCTGCCGGCCCACGCCCGAGCACTCCACCCGCTGCGAATCCACGTACACCGTCTTCTCGACGCCGCCGGCCGCTGCCTGCGCATCCAGCCTGGCGCCGCGCYKGCCCACGCCTWCSCGYTCGAYGAATTGCARCAGGTCGCCGTCRGCSGTCTTCCAGATGATCTGGCGYCCCGTSGMSCCGGCSGACGGCTGCGTGCCSACSGTMGTRAASGGCGACTGCATGGCCTTGAGCAGCGCGGACTCCAGATCGCCGCGCGGCGGCACGCAGGCCATGCGCGTGCCAGCCAGCCGGTCGAAACGCATGCCCGTTGCCGTCTTGCCGTAGCCGCCGGTAAAGCGATTGCAGCCGCTGTACCCGCTGACGGTGCCTTGCGCCGAATCGATGCCGCTATTGAATTCAAAGATGATCGGCTCGCCGTTATCGCCGTGCGGGATGGGCTTGAGCGTGCCGTCGGCCTGCTGCCAGCGCACCAGCTCCCAGCGGCTGGGGCCGCCGGTCTGCGCCTGGTTCAGGCTGACCCCGGCGCCGGGCGAATCCGGCGCGGGCGATGTGGTGCAAGCGCCCAKGGCCGCGGCAAGCATGACGGCGGCGGCGGCGCGCGCAGCCAGCGCGCCGGGAGAAAGACGAATGGTTTTCTGCATCTGAAAAGCTCCTGGTAGGGGGGCGCGGCCTGGCCGGCCCGCGCCGCTCCGGGGCGGCTTTGCGGGCCTGATGGGGCCGCGAGTCTGGCCCTCACGGCAGGTAGTTTAGCGAACTGAGCGGCGGCGGACTATCGGGTGCAGGACTACAAAGCCAATGGCCGCCCGGGCTCCCGCCATTTCGGTCTTCGGTGATCCCCTGGAACCAATCTACGTGCGCTGGCAAACACTCCCCGCCCTCGGATCCCTCGACGCCGAGGCGAAAGGCACTAAAGTGAAAACACAAAGCGCGGGCTCCTGCGTGCCGGGCCATCCGCGAAAAAGGTAAAAGCCAACACCGGGGGGATAGTATGGCTTCCAGCCGCACGATACACCGCGCGCGCGCGGATTGCCTCGCCGTTGCCATCGGGGCCGCGCTGTTATCCAGCCAAGTCAGCGCCGCCATGGAAGACGAATTCCTGCAGGCGGAGCCCATTACCGGAAACCCGAGCGGCTTGCGAGTCGAATCCAGCTACGACGCCTTCAACAAGACGCTCGACGTCTTCAACCTGCGCGATCATAAGGATACCGTCGACCGCACCGGCGACTATAGCGGTGGCCGCCTGGCTATCGGCTACAAGTTTTCCCCGACATGGTCGGTGGAGGCCACCTACTGGCGGCGCAATCTCAAGTTTGAGAAAGATACCGACAACATCAATAGCTGGCAGTTGGCCGTGCACTACGGCATCCTGGTTGCCCCCGAGGGCGAACGCAATTTGACGCTAAAACTCTCCGCCTGGGGTGATTACTCCAGCGGTCTGGCGAGCAGTACGACGACCCGGATCAATGGAACCAAATTCAGCAACGTCAGCATCGCGCACCCCAACGACGTGCAAGCACAAGCAGACCTGATCTATTCAGGCAGGCTGTGGGAGCGCAACTTGCTTAGTGCCTTTATCACCGGCGGCTTCAGCTGGGTGACGGCCGGCGACTTCCACGGAACATACCAGCAAGGCAACTGCAGCTTCAATGTGCAAGCAGGATCGAACAACATGGCTACCGCGACCCTCATGAATCCCTGTCGGATTGGCCGCGCTACAGTGAGCAACCTCCAACTCTCAGCCAACGCCAGCCAGTATGGCGTCGATGTCAGCCGCGACTTCCATTACACGGCGCCCTTCCTGGCGATTGGCGGCTCGTGGCGCTGGGAATATAATCACTTCGGCGTAATGGCGGGCTACCATTTTCAATACCTCTTTCGCAATGGAATCGACGACCGGCTCAGCAACTATGGTATGCCGCAGGTGCGTTTCAACCAGACGGTCGGGCTTGAGCTTTCGTATGCGCCCGTGAAGCACTTTGAAATCTTCCTGCGGGTGCAGGGGTTTCAGAACAGCTTTGTTGGGTATGTGCCGCTTTTGTATAACGCGGCTACGGCTAGCCGGTTGGATAAGTATTATGGGTTGGCTTCGGTGGGGGTGCGGGTGTTTGGGTTTTGAGGGGAGCGAAAATGGTTCTTCTATTCCCATGCATGCCTCGCGGACTGGGATGCTCTGAATTTCGCGAGGTTGGGCACCCGCGACCGGCCCGGCCTGTTCCGGCGCGACGGTTTGGCTTCCGCCTTGGCGAGCGCTGCCGTCATGAATCGCTCGCCGGGAGCCAGGTTTGGTGCTACAAAGAACGTTTGCATCGTGTGCGCAAGCGAAGCTAGGCAGCTAGCCGAAACCTCTCCGCGCTTGCGCAGGCCCCCTCAAAGGGGAAACCACCCGGCAGTTTGGCGAAACGCACCTTAGCAAGTCGGGCTTGACTGGATTCGCGGTCCTCCGCCATCAAAATGAAGGTGCCGAGGATACCGCGCAGCCTGTCGACGTGATCCCGGCGGGAGAAGAGAGGCCCAGGCAGGAGGTTCTCCCAGATGTGCATGAGACAATCCAGGACGGATGATCTCTCGTGCGCCGGGGGAAGCATCGTCGCCAACTCTCCTGCATCTTTCGGCAGATGGTGCATCAATCTGAGAATGATCTCCACGCCATACAACTGATCCCGGTCTGGAGATACAGTCGGCTTGGTCACCATCGGATCAGCCGGGACCGCGCCCTTTGTATGCTGCGCCACCGCGCGCAAGACCTGATTCCGCAACTCGGGGGAATCGGCAAGTGCCATCAACTCCTGAGCCAGCAAAAAAACCAGCCGGGCGTGGAGTCCCCCCGCCGGGGCCCTACAAAAATACGCTCCTCCGCCCAACGACCCTGATTGTGAAGCAGCGCACCGAAAACACCAACCCGCTCATACCCGCGGACGCGTTCTGCCTGGATATACTCGATCGAACTCGCCGGCACCTTGTACATGGGGTGGCGGCGGTCGTGCGCGGGCATGGCCCACTGCGAGATATCCTCCATCTTCGCCCAGAGCCGGCCGAACAAGTCGAGAAGGACAACCTGCCCTTCTCCGCTCTCGTACCATGCATCCAGCATGGCCTTCCAGGCAACGTCAGGAACCGCTTCGCTGGACTCCGTGAACGCCGCGACCTCATGCTTGATGCCGCTCCTGTGCGACTCGGTCCCGTCGTCGACCAGCAGACGCTGAAACCATGAACATTGCAGCTTCCGAAACCTGGTACTGACTGGCCTGGCGATCAGATGTCGGATGACATCGGAGCGGGACCAGCCCTTACCTCAATCACTCACAATCACTGGACGCGCCCGTAGTGATCCTGGAAGCGCACTATGTCGTCTTCGCCAAGATAAGAACCGGACTGGACCTCAATCAATTCGAGCGGAATTTTGCCAGGATTTTCCAGCCGGTGCGTGACGCCGAGCGGAATATAGGTTGACTGGTTTTCCGAGAGCAACAGCACCTCGTCCCCATTGAAAACCTTGGCGGTTCCGCGCACGACGATCCAATGCTCCGCCCGATGGTGATGCATCTGCAAACTGAGCGACGAGCCCGGCTTGACCACGATGCGCTTGACCTGGAAGCGATCACCCTGGTCGATGCCTTCATACGAGCCCCAGGGGCGGAAGACCTTCCGGTGCGTGACCGACTCCCGCCGGCCCGAGCGATTCAACTGCTCGACGATCTTCTTAACGTCTTGTGCCTTGTCGCGGTGCGAGATCAGGATGGCATCGGCTGTTTCCACAATCACCAGATCCTTCACGCCAACAGCGGCGACCATGCGATGCTCCGCGCGCACATAGGTATTGCTTACGTCCTCGCTCAACACATCGCCGAAGAACGCGTTACCGCTGTCGTCGGGAGCAGCGATATCGGCCAGCGCCGTCCACGAGCCGATATCGTTCCAGCCCAGGCCAGCCGCGGTCACTACCGCGGCCCGCTCGGTCTTTTCCATTACCGCATAGTCGATCGACACATTCGGGCTGGCACTGAACGCCTCGGGGTCAAGCCGCAGGAAGTCTGCATCGCGCTTGCCGGCCTCCACGGCAAGTTCCGCCTGGCGCAGAATTTCCGGCTCGTGGCAGCGCAGTTCTTCCAGATAGGTCGAAGCCTTCAGCATGAACATACCGCTGTTCCAGTAATAGCCACCCTCCTCTAGGAAACACCTGGCCGTGGCGGCGTCCGGCTTCTCCACAAAGCGTTCGACCAGGTAGGCGCCATCCTCGGCAACCAGGTCTTTGCCACGGCGGATATAGCCATAGCCGGTATGCGGCTCGGTCGGCTCGATGCCGAATGTCACCAGGTAGCTGTCCTTGGCGATGCCCGCCGCAATCATGRCCAGTTTGCCGAACACGCTGTCGTCCAGAATCACATGATCGGAAGGCAATACGAGCAGAAGTGCTTCCGCTGTTTTTTTCAGTGCGAGCAACGCCCCCACGGCCACTGCGGGTGCGGTATTGCGCCCAGCCGGCTCCAGCACGATCGACGACGGCGTCACGTCGACGCTGCGCAACTGTTCGGCAACCAGGAAGCGCTGCTCCGCGTTGGTGATGACGATGGGCGCGGCCACATCCGCGATTCCTCGCAGGCGTAGCGCTGTCTGCTGCACCAGCGTGTTTTCGCCGGTAAGTTTCAGGTACTGCTTCGGATAACCACCGCGAGACATGGGCCACAGACGGGTCCCACTGCCGCCACAGAGAATGACGGGATGAATGTTCATGCCAACTCCCACAAGGACTAAGACTCGATCAACGAGGACCACCCTGTTCTGATGCAAGGCTGGTTCCCAAATACCACCAGAAAATCAACGGGCCTGTCTCGGCCTGCGCCGGCTCCATGCCCAGCATCCATACCGTACAGCGTTGCGGCACCAGCGCCAGACCTTGCGCAGCGGGCGGCCGCGGTCGCCGGCAATCGGCACCATTGGGCGCCCTGCCGTCTGCCCCAGCTTGCGCACGACCGCCTCTGGCGTCGTAAACAACCCGGTACCCCAATCCCAGTAGATCGGGTAGCGCAGCAGCGCGCCGGCAACCAACATGTCCAGCGTTAGCCTCCGCCGCCGCCAAGGCTGCGGCAGCGCGTCCTCGGTCAGTCCCCAGCCCGCATAGAATGGCAGGCCGTAGGTAAATACGCGCTTGCCGCGCAGTAGTGCGTCGAAGCCCGCGAGAGAAGACAACACGTGCACTTCATCAGCGCGATCGACAAGCGACAACAAGTCGGCCTCGGCATCGACGATGTCGGACAGTTCGCGCGCCTGCACCAATCCCGCCCTGTTGCCGGACAAGACATCGGGGTGCGGCTTGTAAACGATAAAACTCTCCGGATTTCGCCGGCGCACCTCTTCGAGCAGTGCCTCAGCAGTGTTAAACGTCCCAGTGCCAAAGTGGATCGAAGCATCGTCCGCCACCTGGCCCGGCACCAGGATTACCGTCTTACCGGACGGCGCCGGCCAGGCAGGCTCGCGCCTCCCAAGGTTGTATTTAGTTACGCCCAGCCGAGCGACCAACTCGCGCAGCCGTGCCGCACGTACCAGTTCGCCCGCGCCGAAATTGGCGTCGTTCAGGATGTGCGTCAACTCACTTGGCCGGCGCGCATCGAAGTACAGTCCCAGACGGTCCACCACCTGGCTGCAGGGCGCATTCATGTCGGATCCCAACCCCTCGGAATGGAAGAAGCCGTCTTCCATTCGCAGCACGGGAGTACCCGAGGGTATGCCATCGTCGCCTTTGGCTCCCCATAACGCCACAAGTTCGCCTGGCCTGACCTCAGCCTGCAATCCGGACCAGCGGAGTTCACCACCGCCCGCCAAGAGGAACGGCGTGGCAAAATGCCGCTTCCAGAGCCGGAACCCCAGGCCCGCCACCTGTGCGCAATCCGCGTAGCGGCTGCTTACGTTACGCTGCAGTTCGATGCTGTCAAGCACCTGCGCCAGCGTGCCGGCGCGGTGGGTTTCCGGGTCGAAGTAGCGTGCAAGACGTAGATAAACCACATCGAACAGCGCGCCAAGCGTTGGCCTGGCACGTCGATCAGGCATTGCCAGCTCATCGTGGGTCAGGCCCCAGCCAGCATAGAAAGGCCTGCCATGCAYATGCACCGGCACGCCGGCCAACAAGGCCTGCATGCCCTCGGGTGCGCTGACGGTATAGAAATGATCAACATGTGGCAGCGTCGCAAAAAGGCTGAAGCCATAGTCGATTTTGCGAATACCGGCGGGCAATCCGGGCAAGCGCGCCAAGTGGCCGCGCTTGCCGCCCGATGCCGGCCAGATCCAGAATTCCGCCGCAGGATGCTCCGCTAGCGCGGCAGCCAGCATCCGCTCGAACGCAGCCCCATCGCCTCTATCACCACAAGCCTGGTCAACAAGCAACACGCGTGGCCTATTGCTCAATGCCGCCAGCTCCGGTGCGCACGAAGGTATGGCATCGCAGGCAGCCTCCGCGCAGGCGGCTAAGACTCGCGCCATCAAGTCAGATGATTCCGAAGAAGCCGCGCCTGAGGGACTATCGTGCTCCAGCGCCTCTGCCACCGCCTGCTCCATCAGGGTGCCCGCCTTGCCTCGGCCACTCAGTTCAAACCACGACAACACCGGAAGACCATTCCTGCCCGAAGACCAGATAGGACCAGGCAACAAGGCTGGCGTCGCGCTGCGACCGAGGCGCACAAAGCCGAGCATCGCCCAACCAGTCGGCCGATCGGCCCACACGCCTTTCCGGGGACCCGCCCAAGAAACCGGCGTGCACCAACTACGAGTCAAATCGCGTGGATCGAGTGCAGCCTGCTGCGGTGGCCCTCCGCTTGCGCCCGCCCCGGCCATCTACGCCAACTCCTCGAGGAATCGGTCCACCACGTCGAAATGCTCCCGCCAGGTTGGCTCGCGAAAACTCCCAATTCTCGCCAACTGGGCCACGCGCGCCGGGCTTGCCGTCACTGCGTACTCCATGATGCGACGCATCCAGCCCGGACCGTCAAGCGGGTCAAGATATTCGGGAATGTCCGCCGCAATTTCACGAAAAACAGGCAGGTCACTGGCGATCACCGGCACCCGGAGCGCCAACGCCTCGGCCAACGGCATGCCGTATCCCTCCACGAAAGAGGGAAACAGCAGCGCCTGCGCATGGTGCAGATAATTGTGCAAACGCTCGTCGGAACAGTCGCCTTCCTCGATCACCTTGCCACGCAGTGGCGCGCAGCGTTCGAGCATATCGACTACGTTCTCGCACTCCCACCCGCGTCGCCCGATGACAACCAGTGTCGGCGCGCGCTCTCCATGGATTTCAACCAGGCGGCGCCAAATATGCAAGGCAAACCAATGATTCTTGCGAGGCTCGATGGTGCCGAGCATGACGAAATAGGGCTGCGGGAGAGGTCGCGCGCCGGGCGTGCCGGCGGCCACGCCCGAGGCCAAGCGGGCGACAACCGTTCTGGGTACGGTCCAGCCGGCTCGGAGGAACTCCTCCGCAAGGGAATCCAAGGTCGACTGGGAATTGGCAATGATGCCTGCCGCGTGAGCGGATGCCACGCTCATTCTTCTGTGATGCATTGCCAGCACACCGGGGCGGCAATACTCGGCGTGCRTGAGCGGGATCAAATCGTGCACCATAAATACGGGCCGAATCTCACGCTTCCTCATCGCCGTGAAATATCGGACGAACTCCATCCCCGAATGGCTGGTATGCAGCAGTACCCCTGGACCAGCTCGGTCACGTCTCAGGCCGCCGAGAACAGCCAGCACCATGAGGGCCCTGGCACCCCACGAGCGGGTGAAGTCCTGGTTCAACAGCATCTCGAACGCTCGTGCCGACTCGCGCTCCGACATCACGATGTGGATGCCGCGCTCGCTCAGCACAGCCCGCGCTCGGTGCGAATAGTGCCTGACGTACGCGAGACCAACGCGATCCACGCCAGTAGGCAGCACACGCTTGGCCAGTCGATCCAAGAGCCGCGTAACGTCCAGGTATATGGGAATCAATGTGCAACTGCGCGAGGGAACGCGCAAACGGGTGTGTGAGAATATTCCAACAAGGCCACGAATGAGATTATCGGCAAGTTCGCGTATTTTAGCTATGAACATGCCATAATTGCAAAAATTCGCCCAGCCTCTCGATAAGAATCACCTCAGAATGCGTAGCCTGACCGCCTTGTTGGTGGCCGTGTCGACCATCAGCACAGCCAGCCTTACCGCTTGTTCCTTCGTCCCATCCTCTGGTCCCACCAAGTCTCAGGTACAGGACTCCATCCAGGCATCGGTTACTGCGGGCATCCAGATCGTCGATGTCACGGAAGATGTCGCACACCGACTGCTGAAAGTGCGCCAGCCCGGCGACTTTGTCCATACCCTGGGCAACAAAACACAATTCCAGCAACAGCTTGGCGTCGGCGACACTCTTGAAGTTTCCGTCTGGGAGGCACCGCCTGCCACGCTGTTTGGCGCCTCGGCGATGGATCCCCGGGTTGCGCCCACCAATGCACGCGTCACCGTCCTGCCTGAGCAAATGGTCAGCGGCGACGGCCAGATCAATATCCCGTTTGCTGGCCAGATCGAGGCAGCCGGCCGCACCACCACCGAGGTGGAGCGAGCCATTACCGCCGCTCTGAAGGGCAAGGCGAACCAACCGCAAGTTCTGGTACGTTTGTCAAAGAATGTCACTTCCTATGTGACAGTGGTCGGCGACGTCGGCGCAAGTACCCGCATGCAGCTCACCCCGCGCGGCGAGCGCCTGCTGGACGCCGTCGCAAGCGCGGGAGGCGTTCGCCAGCCCGTGGATAAGACGACCATCCAGGTCACCCGCGGCAGCGAAGTCCAAGCCCTGCCGCTGCAAACCATCATCCGCGACCCCCGCCAGAACGTGCCGCTTCGCGCAGGCGACGTTGTAACCGCCCTGTATCAGCCTCTCAGCTTTACCGCGCTGGGCGCGACAGGAAAAAACCAGGAAGTCAACTTCGAAGCGCAAGGCATCACGCTGGCCCAGGCCATCGCCCGCGCCGGCGGCCTTGAAGACGCCCGCTCCGACGCGCAAGGCGTGTTCGTTTTCCGCTTTGAGGACGCCTCCGCCCTGGCCTGGCCCAATCAGCCCGTGCGCACCACGCAGAACGGCAAGGTGCCGGTGGTCTACCGCATCAACCTGAAGGACCCGGGCAGCTTCTTCGTGGCTCAGACCTTTCCGATGGACAACAGGGATCTCCTGTATGTTTCGAACGCCCCGATCGCGGAGCTTCAGAAATTCCTGAACGTGGTGTTCTCCGTGGCCTATCCGGTGGTAACCACGGTCAATACGTTCAAGTAATACGGTCCTTTATCGCCGGACGCGCCCGAGTCGACGCAGCCCACCCCCATCTCCCGCACTTGCCATTCTTTAGGAATGCATGCGCAACTGGTGGCGGGGCCCTTAAGCTTTCCACGCCATTTTGCCGTTGACGAGCTGCTCAACCAAGTCAATTCATCATTCGCCTTAGCGTTGGAGTCTATCTGTGCGTTTGTTTATCTGTGATCCGGTTTGCGCGCAACCTTTTGGCCACAATGTCGCTGCATTGAATTATTTTTCGAATGCGTTTTCCGACGTATTTGAAGAGATCGTGCCGTTGTGCTGCAAACACCTGCCAGAAAAAACGGTCGACGAATATGGCTTCGTCCCGTTCTACGATTTCTATTATCGCGAATATATTTCCATTGCAACGGCTCCCAAACTCGGCGCAGAAAGCGCAAGCGGCTTCGCGGACCCACTCGAAGCGCAGGCAACCCGAGATGCGAAGCGGCTCATCCAGAGCTATGGAATAGATAATACCGATACGCTCTTCTTCCCCAGTCTGGATATATACGGCGTCGTTGGACTCCTGAACGCGCTGGCGGAACAACCCATAGCCCGACAGCCCAAGATCTTCCTGCGCTTCATCGGTGTCATGGAGAACGCTTCGCGCACCTACCGCGACCCCGAGCGCGAGTTGCTTCGCCGGCTTGTCATCGCGCGCGCCGCCGGAGCCCGCATCGCGCTTTCAGCCGAAACCCCGAAGCTCGCCGATCGTCTCGCTGCGTTGCTATGCGCGCCTGTCGCGGTAACGCCCTATCCCACCATCGCGACGGCATTCCCATTCCCCCCGGCAGGTCCGATGATATGTTTCTGCCCTGGATCGGCACGATACGACAAGGGCTTTCTCTTGCTGCGCGAGCTCTTCCTGTCGATTCGACAACGTGACCCCGATCTGGCCATTCAGTTCGTCGTCCAAAACCTGCCCGACCGCGATGCAGTTCACCACGATGGCTATATATCGCAGCTCTACGCAATGCCGGGAGTTGAATTGCTGTCCTCGATGATATCCGAGCGGGAAATGATCCGGCACTACAGAAATGCATCCGTCATTTTGCTGCCATATGATCACATCGTGTACGAACTACGCGGCTCCGCGGCGCTGATGGAAGCCGCCTGTTTCGGACGTCCGGTTATCTCGCTGGATCGAATGGCATTCTCCGAGCAAATCAGATACTACGGCCTTGGTACCGTATGCTCGTCGCTCGAGGAAATGGCGAATGCGGTCATCGGGCTCGAGCAGGAAGATCGTGAGCACGTTGCCCAACGTGCTCTCCAGGCCCGTCACCGGCTGACGGCGGACATGGACGGCTCCTATGAGCGATGGTTTCGAGTTGCACTATGAAAATACTTTTTATTGACCACATCTTTCATGAGAAGACTCGCTCCAGCGAGTTCTTTCGCGCCTTGCTGGCGCGCTCCTTTGAGTTGCGCACACTCTACGTTGACCCTGACGAGCCCTCGCGCCTGCTGGACTCGATAGAGGATACACAGGAGGATCTCGCGGTGCTCTGGCAGATGGACTACCTGGCTCCCATCTTCTTGGCCATGGGTATGCGCGTCATCGTGATTCCCATGTATGACGGTTCAGCGAATATGCCGGATCTCCACTGGCTCTGGGCCAGACAGGCGCGCTTCATCAATTTCAGCCGGCGCCTTCACGCAAAGATCGGCCGCTGTGGCGGAGACTCGCTGCTTGTCAAATATTTCAAGCCGCCGGTCGGGGAGAATCGCCTGAAGAAATTTGATAAGCTCAAAGTTCTTCTTTGGCAGCGCCGCCCGGAGCACGGTATCAACCTGAATATGGTGGAACGCCTTCTCGGCACTCAGATTGACAGCCTGCATGTGCATGACACGCCAGACGATGAAAAGTGCATATCCAGCGCCTATATGCAGCGGAGTATGTCTGGCTACGAGCTGACCACGTCCAGTTGGTTCAAATCGCCGGACGACTACGCGCGCCTGCTTGACACGTGTAACGTATTCATCGCCCCTCGCCGCACCGAGGGCATTGGCATGGCGTTCCTGGAAGCGATGAGCCGCGGTTTCCTCGTGTTCGCAGCCGACGGCGCGACTCACGACGAATATATAGCAAACTGGGTCAACGGCGTCCTGTTCAACCCAGATCAGGCCAGCTACACCGATTTGCATGGACGCGCGGAGGCAATGGGCCGCATGGCGTGGAAGACCGCGCAGATGGGCTACGAAAAGTGGATTGCTTCGCAAGCCGACCTGCTCGATTTCATCCGCACCACCCCAAAACCGGTCTTTGCCAAGCGACCTAATGCAGCCGACTTCGCCAGGAGCCTGATCGCTCACTACAGTGCGGGACTGGAACAGTATCGCGCGTTCCTGCTGAGCAACCTCCAGTATCTGGAGGCGTTCGGCGGGAGCGAGGCAATCGAGCGCCTTGAGGCCGACGGCAGCATTTCCCCCCAGCTCCGCCGGCGCGAGAAGAGCGCGACCGAACAATATCTGGAGCAACTTTCTTCCATGCCCTGGCTCGATCAAAACAAGTTCGAGCCTTCGACCAGTGAAAGTCTTCGCCACATTGTGGAGGGTGTTGTCAACGTCGAGGACGATTGCGCCTGGGTGACCGGAGACGGCCTGACACTAGGCTTCTCGCTCGACCCGACCTTGGGCGCCACCAGCAAGATGCAGATCGCCTACAAGTCATTCGGCACCGCCGGCCAGGCCGCCCGGTATCTCGTCATCCTTAACGGCTGGTCGATCGGATCTGGCTCGTTCACAGAGAATGTGGGGGTGGTCGCACACGATGTCCCCGTGCACTCGCTCAAGAGAAGTAACACGCTACGCATCCAGATCCTGCCTGGAGCAGATGCATCGGCGGCCTCGACACGAGAGTCGTGGGGCATAGCGCGCGTTGAGTTCGTTTGACCGCTTGGAGCAGAACACCCAAATGTTTAATCTGAAGATCGCTTTCGGCAGTAAGGTCGGTAACCTTATCCGCTCAGGTGACCAGGCGCGAGAGGCAAAGCAATGGCGCTCGGCCATTGCTTACTACGAGCGCGTCGTTGCCGCCAAACCCTCGCTGTCCARTATCTGGGTCCAGCTGGGTCATGCGCGCAAGGAACATGGAGACCTGGCTGGTGCTGAAACCGCTTACCAGACGGCCATCCAGCTCGATCCGGACTCTGCCGACACAGCGCTGCATATCGGCCACTTGCATAAAGTGGCCCAGCGGATGGACGATGCCATTGCCTGGTACCGGCGGTCGTTCCTGCTTGATCGGCTGAACATCAATGCTCGCGAAGAACTAACGGCGCTTGGGCTGCTTGGCCACGAGGGCGACTGGGCAGCCGACCCCTTGGAACTGACAACCCACTCTGAGCCAGAACGCCGGCTCCTCTGGGACTGCACGCGGTACCATCGCCTCGTGGGCACCGGCCAATTCTGCGCCGAGGAGAAATGGTTTGTTGACCTCGGCATCGCCAGTTCGAAGCATTTTGACATAACCCCAGTTGTATTCGATCAGGAGGCTGGCCGCTTTCTGCGCTACACCTTTGATGGCGACATCGTAGACGGACGCGAGGCAGCGGCCTTGCCAACAGGCAGATTCGCACACACCGATCTGGTCACCGGCGTGAATTGCCGCCGCACCCAGCCAACGGACCTGATCCGCTTGCTCTGCGCGGCCCGATCCCAACTGGGCATGCGGATTTTTGGTGTTGTTCGCGATGCAGCCGCTGCCGGTCCGGGCAGCTCGGACAGCGTCGAGATCCTGAAGATCCTTGAAAAACATGCAACGGCACTTCTGGTGTGTCACGGTAAAGACCGCGAACTAGCCGAGGATATTGCCCGCCGGGTCGGCCGCAGCCAATCGATGGTCTTTGCACTTGATCCAAGACCCTCCGGCGACACACCACGAGCAACCGTTGCGCGCGCCCGCGCCGGCAACCGCATCCTGGTCCTCGAGCCTCAAGACGCCCACGACATGCTCGCCCTCGACATGCAAATGAGCGCGCTGCGCCACAGCGATGTTGCGGGCCAAATAATCTCGTCGAGAGTTCCATGCGACGAATCCGCGCTCCGCTGCCAAGCGGCCGACGCCATGCACCCGAGAGCGCGAATCGCGCCTGCCGAAGCATGGCACGATCTCACCAGCGCGCGCATCCAAACGCTCCTCATCCCCCAGTCGCGCCCCGATGGCGACATTTGGGCCGCGCATGCGCTCGCACAAGGGGCGGAAGTGCTATGCCACGCAGGCAATCGGCGAGTACTCCAAGTCATCGGAGCGAGCGCGTCATACTTTACCGATCATGGCCCGGTCAATGCCGAGACTTTGCCATCCGCTGCCCGCCCATCCGACACGCAGCCCTCGCTAGCGCAGGGGACCCACCGAATCGAAGATGGACTACATACCCCGTGGATCCAGGCGCTCAATACGATTTTCACGGCGTCGAAACACTTCGCACCGCCCGTCATCCCTGCGRATGCGGCACGCTATGGCGTCTACTACGGTAGCGAGGAGGTTGCCGGCACCGCACGGCAATACAGCGAGGCGGAGGGTCGCAGCATGCTTCTTGGGGCTGGATGGGGCGCCACCAATTCACTTGGTACCGCCATCTTCGATGGCGACGCACAGATTCAGTTCTGCCTGCCCTTCCCTCCCGAGGGTGTGGTCGCGTGCAAGGCCCTCTTGTATCGTGCTGAAGGCAGCACTGACGACGCCTCACCGGCACTGACATGGGCAGAGCTCGAGGCCGAACCCGTCACCCATATGTCAAGGTCCGGAGCGGCCATGTACAGCGTCCGTATCGGCCGGACCTGCCCCCAGGACCAGCCTCGGAACAACTTGCCGCACCTCGCCGGGTTCCTGATCTATCCAAAGAAGCACGATCATCACTGGCATGAGTTCCTAGACCGGACATCGAGAAGCATTCGGTCATTCCGGAATCTTCCGCTGCGCCTGCCAGGTTCGCTAGCGGAGTCCGCAAGTTCCCTGGTTGAACAATACAGCGAGCATCCTGGAAGCCTCCGCGCACAGGGTTGAGCCTAGCTCGGAAACCACTGCGCGATGGAACACGATGCGTCTATGGAAAATGCTATGGCTTTGACTATCCGGTTCAAAGAAGACAGCTATGCCATTGTCTTCGACGAACTCGACCGGAATATTGCGACGGCGGTACAACGCGAGCAGACCTGGGAGCCGTGGCAACTCGATCTTTACAGGCGGACCATCCGCGAATCGTGGACGTGCGTGGACGTCGGTGCAAACGTAGGCATCAACGCCATCGCTATGTCGCGCTGCGCGCACAGAGTGTATGCCTTCGAGCCGGTCGAGCTGACCTACTCGCTGCTCCTGCACAACCTCGCGCTGAATGCGAGCAGCAACGTTACACCGTATAAGTTCGCGCTCGGCGAGGATGCCAGTATTGCGACCATATACGCAGATAGAGCAGAGCTTGGACGAGCCAGCATCGGCGCCAGCGCGCGGGAAGCCATTGCGCCGGCTTTGGATCCTTCCCTCCAGGTGGGTGGCAGGGTGCAGGTACGACCCATGGATGACTGGTGGGATGAGTTGCAGAACCCGCGCATCGACTTCATCAAGATCGATGTCGAAGGCTCCGAACAGCAGGTGGTGTCGGGCGCGAAACGGCTATTGAAAGCAAACCCCGAGATACTCCTGGTCTGCGAGATGAACGTCGAGGCCCACGCTGCGAGAGAAGCCAATCGGGGGAAGCCGTCATCCTCGGCCTCGCTCTTTGCGCAATTGCGGGAACTCTTCAAGCACGTTTTCTTCATGGGGCGAGATCTGCGGCTCTATGAACTGCACTCCTATTCGCAGCTACGCGTCCTTCTCATGCATGGGCATCCGGTGGATGACCTGTTCTGCTGCAACTGCGTACCGGACAGCGTCGCCGACATGATCGCGGAGAAATGGACGATCCCGAATCGTCTCACTCGCGAGTACGAGGTCTATCAGTCATCAACCGTGCTGTTTGTCAATCGCTTCCCGGATGGCTGGACCGCTCCGGTTGATGGACACGGGAACACGCAATCCGCGGTCGTGGTCACCACCAGCCGGGATGCCGTGGTCAGGCTATCTCTGCGTCCGATCTATACAAAGCACGCCGGTCCGCAGACATATCGCGTCGATCTGTACGGGAACAATGACGCGTATCACATCGATGTGACCGACAAGCCTGCGGAACTTGCGCTGCGCCTTGAAGCAGGGACTCACTGGATCTTCGTCGAAACGGATTTCGATCTGCTCGCAGGCCCGTACCTGGGTAATCCGCAAGATGGCCGCACCATCGGTGCGAACGTACGGCTGGCTATCGAATAGCGATTACCGTCGGATTCCCGCCAATATCGCCCCCCCCCCCCCAGACAGCCCCCCGACCAAATGCACTTCAAGAAATACCCGATCAAGAGAGGATTCACTCAATGCCATCAGTAATGGTAGATGGATACAACCTGGGCCTCGAGAAGGGGACAGGCGTTGCCACCTACGGCAGCAATCTGTGCAGGGCCGCCCGAAGCGTCGGCTATCGGATCGATTTGCTCTATGGCGGCAGGTCTACGCGCTCCAAGAATCCTCTGCTGAGCGAGATTGCCTTCTTTGACGGGGCGATGCGGAAAAAGGCGGGTATCGGGGGTATCCCGCGCATGGTGGGCGAAGCACTCTCGGCACCCCTTGGATGCCGCGTCGATGAAGTGCCAATCTCAGGAAGTGTTCTATATGATTCGCTCAAGGCACGCCTTCCGAAATTCGACAGGCTCTGGAACAGTCCGGATCTATACAAGCGGTCCCACCGGACTTTCAGGTGGTTCAACAGGTTCGCAAGCGTGGCCTTGCCACAAGTAGACATTGCGCACTGGACCTATCCCCTGCCCATACGCGCCAAAGGTGCGCTCAACATCTATACGCTGCACGATCTGGTGCCACTGAGACTGCCGCATACCACGCTCGACCACAAGCGGAACTACTACGCTCTCTGCAAAAGACTCGTTGACACCGCCGATCACATCGTCACCGTTTCCGAAACCTCGCGAATGGACATCATCAATCTACTGGATGCCGACCCGGATAAGGTAACGAATACCTTTCAGGCGGTATCTCTACCGAAAGCCGCGACCGAGAAAGACGAGGCGACGGTACGTCAGGAGCTATCAGGAATCTTCAATCTCTCTTATAAGGGATATTTCCTGTTCTTTGGCGCGATCGAGCCCAAGAAGAATATCAATCGACTTATCGAGGCATATCTTGGCAGCGGGGTGAATCTGCCCCTGGTAATCGTCGGAGCACCGGGATGGAAGTCGGATGAGGAGCTGCGGCTCCTGAAGACGATTGGCGCGCTTCCGGGCCAGGTGCAAAGCCGTATCCTGCGACTCGAGTACCTGCCGCTGCCGCTTTTGACGACGATAATCCGTGGAGCCAAAGCGACCATCTTCCCATCCCTTTACGAAGGCTTCGGGTTGCCCGTGCTCGAATCAATGACGCTTGGGACCGCCGTAATCACTTCGAGGATCGGCAGCTTGCTGGAGGTAGCCGGCGACGCCTGTTCGGTGGTCGACCCCTACGA
>NZ_JBFTLX010000061.1:0-28563 GCF_056396665.1 Cupriavidus sp. 05T313
CGCGCAGCTTGCCGCTGGCGCGCACCAGCATGACGATCGCCTCCACCACCGGCAGCGGCACGCCATAGGCTGCCGGCGCCGACACCGCCGGCATCACCGCCGCCGGCAGCACGTCCAGGTCGATGGTGAGGTAGACATGGTCGACCTCGTCCATCAAGGCCTGCAATTCGGCAAGCCGCGCGTCGAGGTGCCGTTCCTGCATCTGCACATCCTCGACATAGTGCACGCCAAGCCCATCCGCATGCGCGAACAGCGCGGCGGTATTGCCGAGGCGGCTGACGCCCAGGCACGCGTATTCGAAGCGCTGGCCACGCTCCCGGCACGCCTGCGCGATCTGGTCGAACGGCGTGCCCGAACTGCCGGGGCGGCCGGTGCGCAAATCGAAGTGCGCATCGAGATTGATCACCAGCACGCGGCCCTGGTCGCCACGGGCATCGAGATGCGCGCGCAGGCCCTGCCAGGTGCCCCAGGCAATCTCGTGGCCGCCGCCCAGCACCAGCGTGAATGCGCCCTGCCCCAACTCCGCGGCGACCGCTTGCGCCAACGCCTGCTGCGCCGCTTCGAGATCGCCATCGTTGCAGGCCACGTCGCCGGCATCGTGGAAGGCAGCCAGGCCATGCGCAGGGACGCCCGCCAGCGCGCGGCGGATTTCGCGCGGGCCGCCAGCGGCGCCGGGACGGCCCTGGTTGCGCAGCACGCYGGCATCGCAGCAAAAGCCCAGCAGCACCGGCGCGCCGGGTTCGCGAGCGGAACCTTCGGTGCGCGCCACATTGAACAGGCGACGGGTATCGCCAGTCTCGTTGCTATCGGTGCGGCCGCGCCAGACGGTGCCGGCCGCGGGATCCAGTTCGCTCATGACAGGCGGCGGCCCAGGGTTTCCGGCACCATCGCCAGGCCGATCAGCGAGACCAGGCCGCAGCCAATCACGTAAAACGCAGGCGCATTGGGATTGGCGGTGAGATGGATCAGCTCGGTCGAGAAGAACTGCGCGAAGCCACCGAAGATGGCGATCGCCACGCAGTAGGCAATCGACAGGCCCGTAGCGCGCAGGCGCTGCGGCAGCACCTCGCTGACCAGCACCATCGAAGCCGGCGAGGTCATCGACATCGGCACCGAGAGGCAGCCCACCACCAGCAGCAGACGCGTCAGGCTTGGCTCGGCGTTGATCAGCACAAAGGCGGGATAGATCATCAGCAGCAATGCCACGCGCGACCACAGCACCACCGGACGGCGGCCCAGGCGATCACTCAGCCAGCCCGCGAACGGCGACAACACCACTTGCACGGCGGCGGCCACGCAGGCGGCCCAGATGCCCAGCGACAGCGGCATGTGCAGCTGGCTGACGGCGTAGTTGCTCAGGTAGTACACGACGATATAGGTCGACGATGCCACGCCGATCATCAGCAGGATGCAGGCCACCAGCGCACGGCCGTGTTCACGCAGCAACTGCAGGGTGGAGCCGCGCTCCGACTCGCCAGCGGCCGGCGCGGTTTCTTCCAGGCGGCGGCGAATCACCAGGCCTACCGGAATCACCAGGATGCCGATCACGAATGCCAGGCGCCAGCCCCAGGCTTCCAGCGCTTGCTGCTCCAGCACATTGCTGAGCAGCAGGCCGACCAGCGCGCCGAACAGCGCCGCCAGGCCCTGGCTGAACGGTTGCCAGCTGGTATAGAAGCCACGCGAGCGGTTGTCGGCATATTCCAGCAGCAGGGCCGTGGAAGCGCCCATCTCGCCGCCGATGGCAAAGCCCTGCACCAGCCGCGCGAGCAGGATCATGATCGGCGCGAGCATGCCGATCTGGGCATAGGTCGGGGTCACCACGAAAATCACCGAGCTCAGGCCCATCAGCCAGAGCGTCAGCGCCACTGCCGGCTTGCGGCCGACGCGGTCGGCGTACATGCCGATCAGCAAGCCGCCCAGCGGGCGCATCAGGAAGCCAACGCCGAAGGTGGCAAACGACAGCAGCAACTGTCCGGTGGGGTCGGAAACAGGGAAATACAGGCGGCCAATCAGCGTGGCGAAGAAGCTGTAGACCACGAAGTCGTAGAACTCCAGGCCATTGCCGACGGTGATGGCGGCGATGGCCTGGATCTTGGACAGCGGCTGGGCCGTGGCGGCATGCCGGGCCGCTATGCCGGGGATGGTGTTGTCAATGGACATTAGGTAACTCCGAAGCAAGAAAATCCTGGCCGCCCGCAAGCGGGCGACGGGCGCAACCCAGGGGGGGACGGCACGATTCGCGCCGCAGCGGTAGCGCGCGGGGCTGGCGTGCGCTGCCGTTCGCCCTGGCATCCGGCTGGACGGATGCCGGGCAACGCTGACCCTGCCGAGGCCTGGTCAGCGCATGTGCATGTATCAGTCCGCTGCCAGGTAGGGCGCAGATACGCCCGCCCCGCCGCGCGGCCGTCCCCAGCACCACCATGCCACCACCAGCAGCAGCAGCCACACCGCGCCCACCAGCAGCGCGACGCGGGTCTGCGGGAACCAGCCAAGCACGCCGAAGATGAACAGCATGAAGGCAATGGCTGCGAGCGGCGCCACCGGCCAGAACGGCACGGGGAATTTCAGCGCCGCCACTTCGGTGCGGCTCATGCGCCTGCGCAAGGCGACCTGCGACAGCAAGATCATCAGCCACACCCAGACAGTGGCAAAGGTGGCGATGGAAGCGATCAACGTGAATACGTCCTCGGGCATCACGTAGTTGAGCACCACGCCGGCCAGCAGGGCGAAGGCCATCACCACCACCGTCATCCAGGGCACGCCCTTGCGCGATACGCTCGCGAAAATGCGCGGCGCCTGCCGCTGCACCGCCATGCCGTACAGCATGCGCCCGGCGCCGAAGATGTCGCTGTTGATGGCGGATACCGCCGCGGAGATCACCACGACATTCAGCAGCGCGGCGGCCGAGCCAATGCCCAGCCGGCTGAAGATCTGCACAAAGGGGCTGCCCTCGCTGCCGATGCGATGCCATGGATAGAGAGACATCAGTACCGCCAGCGTCAGCACATAGAACAGCAGGATGCGCAGGGGTACCGCGTTGATGGCACGCGRAATCACGCGCTCCGGATCGCGCGCCTCGCCGGCCGTGATCCCGATGATCTCGATGCCGCCAAAGGCGAACATCACCACGGCGAGCGAGGCGATGATGCCGCCGATACCGTTGGGCATGAAGCCCCCGTGCTCCCAGAGATTGTGAATGCCGGTGGCGACCCCGCCATCGGCCATGCCCAGGCCGAACAGCATGATGGCAACGCCGCCGCAGATCATCGCGGCGATGGCGCCGACCTTGAGCAGCGACAGCCAGAACTCCAGTTCGCCGAACACCTTGACGCTGAGCAGGTTGAGCCCGCCGATCAGGAACACGATGCCCAGCACCCAGATCCAGCGCGGCACGTCCGGGAACCAGAAGCCCATGTAGATACCGAAGGCAGTCACGTCAGCCAGGCAAACGATGATCATCTCGAAAGCGTAGGTCCAGCCAAGCAGGAAGCCCGCCAGCGGTCCCAGTCCAGTGCTGGCGTACTGCCCGAACGAACCCGACACCGGGTTGCGCACGGCCATCTCCCCCAGCGCACGCATCACCATGTAGACCGCCGCGCCACCGATCAGGTAGGCCAGCAGCACCGCCGGTCCCGCGGCCTGGATGGCCGAGGCCGAGCCGTAGAAGAGTCCTGTGCCGATGGCCGACCCGAGCGCCATGAAGCGGATATGACGGGCGCTGAGGCTACGCTGCAGGCCTTGCGACTGCTCTTGCATCTCTTTGTCTCCGAATCGTTGTTCTGTCGCGCCCGGGTGCCGGCGGCAGCCTGCCACGCAATCCTCTGCGCGGCCGCTGCGCCGTCCCGGGCGTCATGCCCCTGGCTCAGAGGCTGGGCAGCAGCCGCGCCGGCAGCAGTGCATTCAGGATGCCGCCTGCCAGCAGCTTGCTCGCGGACTCGATATCCGGCGCAAAGAAGCGGTCCTTCTCGTAGTAGGCCACCTCGGCGCGCAGCAGGCTGCGTGCCTGCTCCAGCTTGGGCGAACTCTTCAGGCCTTCGCGGAAGTCCAGGCCCTGGCAGGCGCCCAGCCACTCCACGGCAAGGATGCCGCGCACGTTCTCGGCCATGGCCCACAGGCGCTTGCCGGCATTCGGCGCCATCGACACGTGGTCCTCCTGGTTGGCCGAGGTAGGCAGGCTGTCGACGCTGTGCGGATGGGCCAGCGCCTTGTTGTCGCTGGCCAGCGCCGCAGCGGTGACCTGGGCAATCATGAAGCCCGAGTTGACGCCCCCGTTGGCCACCAGGAAAGGCGGCAGCTGCGACATGTGCCGGTCCATCATCAGCGAAATGCGGCGCTCCGACAGCGAGCCGATCTCGGCGATGGCCAGTGCCAGGTTATCGGCAGCCATCGCCACCGGTTCAGCGTGGAAATTGCCGCCCGAGATCACGTCGCCTTCGGCGGCAAACACCAAGGGGTTATCCGAGACCGCGTTGGCCTCCACTTCCAGGACCTCGGCGGCCTGCCGCAATTGCGTCAGGCAAGCGCCCATCACCTGCGGCTGGCAGCGCAACGAGTAGGGATCCTGCACCTTGTCGCACTGCGCATGCGAACGCGCCAGCTCGCTGGTATCGGTCAGCAGATCGCGATAGGTGGCGGCCGCATCGATCTGGCCGCGCTGGCCGCGCACCGCATGAATGCGCGCGTCAAAGGGAGCGCGCGAGCCGAGCATGGCCTCTACGCTGAGACTGCCGCATACCGTGGCGGCGGCAAACAGATCCTCGGCCTCGAACAGGCCGCGCAGCGCGTAGGCGGTCGATACCTGGGTGCCGTTGAGCAGGGCCAGGCCCTCCTTGGCGGCCAGGGTCAGCGGCTCGAGGCCGGCGCGGGCCAGGGCCTGACGCGCAGGCAGCCATTCGCCCTGGTAGCGGGCGCGGCTTTCGCCCAGCAGCACCAGGGACATATGCGCCAGCGGCGCCAGGTCGCCGGAGGCGCCCACCGAGCCCTTGAGCGGGATATGCGGATAGACTTCGGCATTGACCAGGGCAATCAGCGCATCAATCACCTTGCGGCGGATGCCGGAGAAGCCGCGCGCCAGGCTATTGATCTTGAGCAGCATGATCAGCCGCACCATGGCGTCGTCGAGCGGTTCGCCCACGCCGGCGGCGTGCGACAGCACCAGCGAGCGCTGCAGGTTCTCCAGGTCTTCGCGGGCGATGCGCGTCTGCGCCAGCAAGCCGAAGCCGGTATTGATGCCGTAGGCGGTCCGGCCTTCGGCAACGATGTTCTCGACACAGGCCACGCTCGCGGCGATCGCCTCGGCGGCCTCGCTGTCCAGGCTCACGCGCAGCGGCTGCAGATAGGCCTGGCGCAGCTGCGCCAGGCTCAGTTGACCAGGTTTCAGGTTCAGCGCGTTCACGTTCAGGCTTCCTTCTTGTGGTTGAGCATCGGCAGGTTCAGGCCCTGCTCGCGAGCACAGTCGATGGCGATGTCATAGCCGGCATCAGCATGGCGCATCACGCCGGTGGCGGGATCGTTGTGCAGCACGCGCGCGATGCGGGCGGCGGCTTCGTCGGTGCCGTCGCACACGATCACCACGCCCGAATGCTGCGAGAAGCCCATGCCCACGCCGCCGCCGTGATGCAGCGAGACCCAGGTCGCGCCGCTGGCGGTATTGAGCAGCGCGTTCAGCAGCGGCCAGTCGGACACCGCGTCGGAGCCATCCTTCATGCTTTCCGTTTCACGGTTGGGGCTGGCCACCGAGCCGGAATCGAGGTGGTCGCGGCCGATCACTACCGGCGCCGACAGTTCGCCACTGCGCACCATCTCGTTGAACGCCAGGCCAAGCTTGGCACGCAGGCCCAGGCCGACCCAGCAGATACGCGCCGGCAGGCCCTGGAAGCTGATGCGCTCGCGCGCCATGTCCAGCCAGCGGTGCAGGTGGGCATCGTCCGGGATCAGTTCCTTGACCTTGGCATCGGTCTTGTAGATGTCCTGCGGATCGCCCGACAGCGCGGCCCAGCGGAACGGGCCGATGCCGCGGCAGAACAGCGGGCGGATGTAGGCCGGCACGAAACCCGGGAAATCGAAGGCGTTCGCCACGCCCTCTTCCTTGGCCATCTGGCGGATGTTGTTGCCGTAGTCGAAGGTGGGCACGCCCATCTTCTGGAAGTCCAGCATGGCCCGCACGTGCAGCGCCATCGATTGCTTGGCGGCCTTGACCACCGCTGCCGGGTCGGTCTGCGCGCGGTCGCGGTACTGGCCCCAGGTCCAGCCCACCGGCAGGTAGCCGTTTAGCGGGTCATGGGCGCTGGTCTGGTCGGTGACCATGTCCGGGCGCACGCCGCGGCGCACCAGTTCGGGCAGCACTTCGGCGGCGTTGGCGCACAGCGCGATGGAAACGGCGCGGCCTTCGGCGGTGTACCTGGCGATGCGCGCCAGCGCGTCATCGAGGTCGGTAGCCTGTTCGTCGACATAGCGCGTGCGCAGGCGGAAATCGATGCTGGCCTGCTGGCATTCGATGTTCAGCGAGCASGCGCCGGCCAGCGTGGCGGCCAGCGGCTGCGCACCGCCCATGCCGCCCAGGCCCGCGGTCAGCACCCAGCGGCCCTTGAGGTTGCCGTTGTAGTGCTGGCGGCCGGCTTCCACGAAGGTCTCGTAGGTGCCCTGGACGATGCCCTGGCTGCCGATATAGATCCAGCTGCCCGCGGTCATCTGACCGTACATGGCCAGGCCCTTGGCATCCAGTTCGTTGAAGTGTTCCCAGGTGGCCCAGTGCGGCACCAGGTTGGAATTGGCGATCAATACGCGCGGGGCATTGCTGTGGGTCTTGAACACGCCGACCGGCTTGCCGGACTGCACCAGCAGGGTCTCGTCGTCGTTCAGCGTCTTGAGCGTCTCGACGATCTTGTCATAGCACTCCCAGTTGCGCGCGGCACGGCCAATGCCGCCGTACACCACCAGCTCCTTGGGGTTCTCCGCCACTTCCGGGTCGAGATTGTTCATCAACATGCGCAGCGGCGCTTCGGTCTGCCAGCTCTTGGCATTCAGCTGGCTGCCGCGCGGGGCGCGGATCTCTACATCGCGAAAGCGGGAGGTATTGCTCACGGGAACTCCTTGGTGAATAAGGCTGGCTCGAACCGCTCTGTTCAGCCATGCTAGGTATGTATAGTGTTGTATAGACAAGTAGAGGAAAATTGGGGTATTCCCGGAGGTACGCCCCACACATGACGAAAAAGTGCCTTTGTAAGTGCTTGAATGACGAGGGTGACGGAGAGTGCTTGCCGCTTCGAGCACGCCGCCAAGTACCGCGACATGGACGCCCCCTGCCACGGGTACGAAATCCGCGATACGCAAGCGCGGTATCATGCTCCTGACCCGCCGCATGCCCATGGCATCGATACGGCCTTGCGAGCACGCCGGCGACCCGGACGAGGCGGCCGCCGCAGAACCCCTGGACTCCCATGCTGATGCGTTTCCTCGAACGGCTGATCGACCCGTTCCGCGCCCTCCCCGACACCCAGCCGCCCGGCCAGATCTGGCGCTTCTACGCCTATTACCTGCGGGAGGTGTGGCCGGTCTTTGCGCTGCTGCTGGGCGTGGGGCTGGCTGGCGCGCTGATCGAAGTCTCGCTGTTCGGCTTTCTCGGCCGCCTGGTCGACCTGGCGCAAGCAACGCCGCCCGCCGACTTCTTCGCGCGCCACCGTGTCGAGCTGGTGTGGATGGCGGTGGTGGCGCTGCTGCTGCGTCCGTTCTTCAACGGCCTGCACGACATCCTCGTGCACCAGGTCATCAACCCGAACCTGGGCAACCTGGTGCGCTGGCAGAACCACCGCTACGTGCTCAAGCAGAGCCTGTCGTTTTTCCAGAACGACTTTGCCGGGCGCATCGCGCAGCGCATCATGCAGACCGGCTTCTCGCTGCGCGATTCAGCGGTGCAGGCCGTGGATGCAATCTGGCATGTGTTGATCTACGCGGCCAGCTCCCTCTACCTGTTCGCGCAAGCCGACTGGCGCCTGATGATTCCGCTCGTGGCGTGGATCGGCTGCTACGTGAGCGCCATGCTGTACTTCACGCCACGCGTGAAGGCGCGCTCGGTAGCCGCCACCGGCGCGCGCTCGCGGCTGATGGGGCGCATCGTCGACGGCTATACCAATATCACCACACTCAAGCTGTTCGCCCACACGCGCCATGAAGAAGACTACGCGCGCGAAGCCATGGCCGACCTGACCGACAAGGCGCGCCTGTCCGGCCGCATGGTCAGCGCCATGGATTTCACGGTGACCTCGCTCAATGGCCTGCTGATCGCCGGCACCACCGGGCTGGCGCTGTGGCTCTGGAGCCAGGGCCATGTCAGCGTCGGCGCGATTGCGCTGTCGACCGGACTGGTAATCCGCATCGTCAGCATGTCGGGCTGGATCATGTGGGTGATCAGCGGCATCTTCGAGAATATCGGCCAGGTGCAGGATGGCCTGCAGACCATCGCCGTGCCACGCACGATCGGCGATCGCGGCGACGCGCAGGCGCTGCGCGTCACGCGCGCAGAGGTGCGCTTCGAAGGCGTGGGCTTTCACTACGGCAAGGGCTCGGGCGTGATCGAAAACATCGATCTGGTGGTGCGCCCTGGCGAGAAGATCGGCCTGGTCGGCCCGTCCGGGGCCGGCAAGTCGACGCTGGTCAACCTGCTGCTGCGGCTGTACGACGTGGAGCGAGGACGCATCCTGATCGACGGCCAGGACATCGCCGGCGTCACGCAGGAAAGCCTGCGCGCGCAGATCGGCATGGTGACGCAGGATACGTCGCTGCTGCACCGCTCGATCCGCGACAACCTGCGCTACGGCCGGCCCGGCGCCAGCGAGGCCGAACTGCTTGCGGCAGCGGACGACGCGCATGCCRGCGAGTTCATTCCGCGTTTGCGCGATGCGCATGGGGCGACGGGACTGGATGCGCAGGTGGGCGAGCGCGGCGTGAAGCTATCGGGCGGGCAACGCCAGCGTATCGCGGTGGCGCGCGTGCTGCTGAAGAATGCCCCAATCCTGATCCTGGACGAAGCCACCTCGGCACTGGACTCCGAGGTGGAAGCTGCCATCCAGGAGAACCTGGAGACGCTGATGCAGGGCAAGACCGTGATCGCCATCGCGCACAGGCTCTCCACCATCGCGCGCATGGACCGGCTGGTGGTGCTGCAGGATGGGCGGATTGCCGAGAGCGGGACGCATGCGGAGTTGCTGGCGCGTGGGGGGCTTTATGCGCGGTTGTGGGCGCATCAGACTGGGGGGTTTGTGGGGGTGGAATAGTTGGGGGATTGATGTAGGCGGCGTTGGCATCTTGCACCCAAGGGCGTACGACATCCCCCTGCGGGGGACGCCGTACGCACTTGGGTGCAAAAACCATCGCCGCTAAAAGAACAGCAACCACCTACACAGAGAGGCCCTTTCCCCCAACAACCAACAACAACCACCCCCTCAAACCCACCCCAATACCCCCGCCCCAGCCCCCACCCCCACCAACACCAACGGATGCACCTTGGTCTTCAACATCAACCCGATGGTAACCACCGTCACCGCCACCGCAGTCCAGCGGTGATCCACGCTCGCGGCAAGAATCCAGCCGGTGGAGAACAGCAGGCCGATGGTCAGCGTGGCAAGGCCGCGCCGGATCAGGCCGGGCCAGCGCGCCTGCGGCGAGCGGCCGGCGAAATACTCGAAACCGAGCGCGATCACGCTGGACGGCCCGCAAATGCCAATCATGCCGACGATGGCGCCGGCCAGACCCGCCACCTGCCAGCCGAACAGGGCAACGAACAAGATGTTCGGCCCAGGCGCGGCCTGCGAGATGGCGTACATGGCGGAGAACTGCGCGTCGCTCATCCAGGCGTTCGACTCCACCAGGAAGCGATGCATGTCGGGGATGGTGGTGCTGGCCCCGCCGATGGCAAGGAATGACAGCATCAGAAAATGCGTGAGCAGGCTGGAAAGCACGTTGGGCGAGCTCATTGGCGCGGCTCCTTGGCCTCGGGCGGCACGGCATCGATGCCATCATCGCTGGACGGCATGCCGGGCGCGTCGATCGCAGTCGGCGCCAGTGGCGCATGCGCGCGCCGCGCCAGTTGCTCGCTGCGCCACTCCAGCACCAGGCCCATCGGCACCAGCACCGCCATCACCGGCACGAGCGGCCAGCGCAGCAGCCCGATGCCGACAAACGCCGCACCGCCGATCATCAACCCCCGCACGGTGCGCGGCTGGCTTTGCGCCAGCTTGAAGCCGGTCGACAGCACCAGGCCCGCCGACACCGCCGTCATGCCCGTCAGCATGCGCTGCACCGCCGCCACGTCGCGGTAGTGCTCGTACAGCAGCATCAGCGCCAGCACGCCCACCATTGGCACCATCACCAGCCCCGCGAAGGCCGCGAGCGCGCCGCGCAGCCCGGCAAAGCGCAGGCCCAGCATCAGCGCGAGGTTGATCACGTTGGGGCCAGGCAGCACCTGCCCGAGGCTGAGCAGCTCGACGAAGTCGCGGTCGCCAAGCCAGCGGTTGCGATCCACCACGGCGCGCCGCACGAACGGCAGCACGCCGCCGAAGCCTGAGAGCCCCATGCGGGCAAATTCGATGAACAGGCGCCGCGGCGTGGGCGGGGGTGCTAGCGCTACCATCGGATCGTCGCCGGCGGGGGAAGGAGTAACTGGCATCGCGTGTAAACGGGAGAGACATGGCCTGACGGGATGGCACCCGAGCGTTCCGCCATGCGCGGTAAAGAAAAAAGCCCCGCGCATTGTCGCGCAGGGCCAGTTTGGGTTGACGCGGCTTAGTTGCCGCTTGCCGGGGGGACGATCCGTACCGGCTCGATGCTCGGCTCCTTGAGCCTGAGATCCAGCGCGCGGCCCTTGCGGGCGCGCTTGCCCACATAAGGCAGCAGCAGCTGGCCGTAGAGCTTCTGCGAGCTTGGCTTGCCGCCGCGCCCGGCGCCGGACACCAACAGGCCCGGCGCGCCCACGGCGATCGCCTGCAACAGCGTCTCCTTGGGCTCCAGCTCCATCAGGATCACGCCACGGCCACCGGCCGACAGCGACTTGATCTCGTCGAGCGACACCAGCAGCATGCGGCCGTTGGCCGACAAGCAGGCCACGTGCGTGGCTTCCTCGCCGATCGGCGCGGGCACCAGCGGCGCGTCGCCCTCGTCCAGCGTGAGGTAGGCGCGACCGCCCTTCTGCCGGCTGACCATATCACCCACCTTGGTCTGGAAGCCGTTACCGCCGCGCGTGGCGACTAGCATGCGCTGGTCGACGCTGCCGGCGAAGGTGTGGGCGATCTGGCTGCCGGGCTGCAACTCGATCAGCGTCGTCACCGGCACGCCGTCGCCCCGCCCGCCGGGCAGGCCGGCGACCGGCACGGTGTACGCGCGGCCATTGGTGCCGAACACCAGCATGACGTCCACGGTGCGGCACTCGAAGGTGCCGTACAGTGCATCGCCCGCCTTGAAGGTGAACTGCTGCGCATCGTGGCCGTGGCCCTGGCGCGTGCGCACCCAGCCCTTTTGCGACACCACCACGGTGACGGGCTCGTCAACCACGCGCACTTCGGCGGCGGCGCGGCGCTCTTCCTGGATCAGCGTGCGGCGCGGGTCCTTGTCTTCGGGGCTGTACTGCTTGGCGTCGGTCTCGATTTCCTTGATGATGCGGCGGCGCATCATGGTCTCGGACTTGAGCAGCACGTCCAGCTCGGCTTGCTCGTCGCGCAGGGTCTTCAGCTCCTGCTCGATGCGGATGGCTTCCAGCCTGGCCAGCTGACGCAGGCGGATTTCCAGGATGTCCTCGGCCTGGCGGTCGGACAGGCTGAAGGCCTGCATCAGCGCCGGCTTGGGCTCGTCGCTCTCGCGGATGATGCGGATCACCTCGTCGATATTGAGCAGCACCAGCATCCGGCCTTCCAGGATGTGGATGCGGTCCTCGACCTTGCCCAGCCGATGGCGGGTACGGCGGGTGACAGTGGCGAAGCGGAAGGCGATCCACTCGCGCAGGATATCGGCAAGGCCCTTTTGTCGCGGCCGGCCATCGGTGCCGATCATCACCAGGTTGATCGAGGCGCCGGATTCCAGGCTGGTATGCGCCAGCAGCGTCTGGATGAATTCCTGCTGCTCGATGTTCTTGCTCTTGGGCTCGAACACCAGCCGCACCGGCGCGTCCTTGCCGGACTCGTCGCGCACCGCGTCGAGCACGGCCAGCATGCCCTGCTTGAGCTGCAACTGCTCGGGCGTGAGCGACTTCTTGCCGGCACGCACCTTGGGGTTGGTGATCTCCTCGATCTCCTCCAGCACCTTCTGCGACGACGTGCTCGGCGGCAGTTCGGTCACCACCAGTTGCCACTGGCCGCGCGCCATTTCCTCGATGGTCCAGCGCGCGCGCACCTTCAGGCTGCCACGGCCGTTCTCGTAGATCGCGGCGATATCCGAAGCCGGTGAAATGATCTGGCCGCCGCCGGGATAGTCCGGCCCGGGCATCAGCGCCAGCAGTTCGGCCAGCGTGATGTTGGGGTTGCGGATCATCGCCACGGTGGCCGCCGCGACTTCGCGCAGGTTGTGCGGCGGGACTTCGGTGGCCATGCCCACGGCAATGCCGGAAGCGCCGTTGAGCAGCACGAACGGCAGCCGCGCCGGCATCAGCTTGGGCTCTTCCATCGAGCCGTCGTAGTTGGGCACGAAGTCCACCGTGCCCTGGTCGATCTCGTCGAGCAGCAGGCGCGAGATCGGCGTGAGGCGGGCCTCGGTGTACCGCATCGCGGCGGCGCCATCGCCATCGCGCGAGCCGAAGTTGCCCTGCCCATCGATCAGCGGGTAGCGCAGCGAGAAGTCCTGCGCCAGCCGCACCAGCGCATCGTAGGCGGACTGGTCGCCGTGCGGGTGGAATTTACCGAGCACGTCGCCCACCACGCGCGCCGACTTGACCGGCTTGGCGTCGGCGCGCAAGCCCATCTCGTGCATGGCGAACAGGATGCGGCGCTGCACCGGCTTCTGGCCGTCGGCGACTTCCGGCAGCGCGCGGCCCTTGACCACACTGATGGCGTAGTCGAGATAGGCGCGCTCGGCGTAGTGCGCAAGCGTCAGCGAGTCCGCTCCCTCGTCGGGTGAACCTGGGTCAAACGGAATGTCTTGTTGTTCCATGGATTGGCAAGAATACGGCGCATCGCATCGTTGGCCGGTGCGCCGGTTGCAAGTTGTTCGTTATGCGGTTCGTCGTGTTGTCCGTGATCGGATCAGGGCATGTTGCGGCGGCCGCCGATCACCATCTTGACGCGATTGATGCCCCCACCCGCGACCCCCGCGGGCGCGCCACCCGGACGGTAGAAGCGATAGAACTGCAGCACCGTGCTGACGTACTGCTGGGTCTCGGGATAAGGCGGAATCTTGTTGTTGTAGCGCTGTACCGCGCCCTCGCCGGCGTTGTACGCTGCCAGCACCAGTTCGAGGTTGTTGGGGAACAGCTCCATCAGCCAGCGCAAATAACGCACGCCGGCCGAGATATTGGTATGCGGGTCGGCCAGCTTCTGCCCGACCGTGCGCCGCGCGTCAGCGCTCACGCCGAAGCGCGCGCCGGTGTCGGGAATCACCTGCATCAGCCCGATCGCGCCCTTGGGCGACACCGCGCCGGCGTTGAAGCCCGACTCCACCGCCATCACCGCCTTGACCAGCGCCGGATCCACATTCTGCGCCTGCGCGACCTGGCGGATGATGGGTTCGACCGTGGCGATATTGGGATGGTTGACGACGTAGCGGTAAAGCTTGTGCGTTTCCAGGTCGATCTGGCCGCCGGCGCCGGCGCGGCCCACCGAGGGGCTCTTGAGCTCGCCGCCGTTCTTCATGAACAGCGTATAGCGCTCGTCCAGCTTCTCATCCGAGAAATGCGCCACGCCGTCGTCGTCGATGTAGCCATACAGCGCCGCGTGGGCCGCCGGCGCCAGGGCCAGGCCGGCCAGCAGCATGCCGGCGGCAATCCACTGCCGCGGCCGGTTGCTGGTAGGTCTGGTCTTTGCCATCGGGATTCCTCGCGTCATGCAGGCACCGGACGTCACGAACGCCGGCTGCCTGGCCATCAGATATCAGATATCGGCAACCACCTCGTTGCCACGCTCTTCGAGCCAGGTACGCCGCTGCGCGGCCTCGCCCTTGCCCATCAGCATATTCATCACGCCCACGGTCTGGGGCAGGTCGAAATGGCCCAGCGCGACCGGCAACAGGCGGCGCGTGTCGGGATTCATGGTGGTTTCCCAAAGCTGCTCGGCATTCATCTCGCCCAACCCCTTGAAGCGGGAGATCTGCCAGCCGCCTTCCTTGATGCCGTCCTTCATCAGCTTGTCCTGGATCGCCACCAGTTCGCCATCGTCCAGCGCATAGAGCTTCTGGGCCGGCTTCTTGCCGCGCGCCGGCGCATCCACGCGGTACAGCGGCGGGCGCGCCACGCACACATTGCCGTTGTCGATCAGCTTGGGGAAATGCTTGAAGAACAAGGTCAGCAACAGCACCTGGATGTGCGCGCCGTCCACGTCCGCGTCGGACAGGATGCAGATCTTGCCATAGCGCAGGTTGGACAGGTCGGGCTCGTCATTGGCACTGTGCGGGTCCACGCCGATGGCCACCGCGATATCGTGCACTTCGTTGTTGGCGAACAGGCGGTCGCGCTCGGTCTCCCAGGTGTTGAGCACCTTGCCGCGCAGCGGCAGGAYGGCCTGGAACTCCTTGTCGCGCCCCATCTTGGCGGAACCGCCGGCGGAATCGCCCTCGACCAGGAACAGTTCGTTGCGGKTGACGTCGGTGGATTCGCAGTCGGTCAGCTTGCCCGGCAGCACGGCCACGCCGGAGCCCTTCTTCTTTTCCACTTTTTGCGCGGCGCGCGTACGCGCCTGCGCCTGGCGGATCACCAGCTCGGCCAGCTTCTTGCCGTATTCCACATGATGGTTCAGCCACAGCTCCAGCGCGGGGCGGCTGAAGGCGGACACCAGCTTCACCGCGTCGCGGCTGTTCAGGCGCTCCTTGATCTGGCCCTGGAACTGCGGGTCCAGCACCTTGGCGGACAGCACGAAGGACGCGCGCGCGAAAACGTCTTCGCTCATCAGCTTGACGCCCTTGGGCTGCAGCGCGTGCATCTCGATAAAGCTCTTGACCGCCTGGAACAGGCCTTCGCGCAGGCCGGACTCGTGCGTGCCGCCGGCGGGGGTGGGGATCAGGTTGACGTAGGATTCGCGCACCGGCGCGCCGTCCTCGGTCCAGGCCACCACCCAGGAAGCGCCCTCGCCTTCCGCGAAGCCTTCCTCGGCCGGGTTGGCGTCGGGGTCGGCGAAGTGCTCGCCCTCGAACATCGGCACCACCAGTTCGGCGCCGCTGCCCTGTGCCAGCGCTTCCACCAGGTAGCCCTTCAGGCCCTGGTCATACTGCCAGGTCTGGCGTTCGCCATTTTTCTCGTGCAGCAGCGTGACCTTGACGCCGGGCAGCAGCACGGCCTTGCTGCGCAGCAGGCGCTGCAACTCGGCCATCGGGATCGTGGCCGAATCGAAGTATTTCGCGTCGGGCCACACCTGCACCCGCGTGCCGCTCTTCTTCTCGCCGCGCYCGAGCTTGCGCGTGGCCAGCGGCACGGTGACGTCGCCGCCGGAGAAGGTCAGCGTGGAACAGTTACCGTCGCGCCAGACGGTCACGTCGAGCTGGGTCGACAGCGCATTGGTGACGGAAACGCCCACCCCGTGCAGGCCGCCCGAGAAGGCGTACGCGCCGCCCTTGCCCTTGTCGAACTTGCCGCCCGCGTGCAGGCGGGTAAATACGATTTCCACCACCGGGACCTGCTYTTCGGGGTGGATGCCGACCGGGATGCCGCGGCCATCGTCCTCCACGCTGACGCTGCCGTCGCGGTGCAGGGTGACCATGATTTCGGACCCGTGGCCGCCGAGCGCTTCGTCGGAGGCGTTATCGATCACCTCCTGCACGATATGCAGGGGGTTGTCGGTACGGGTGTACATGCCGGGCCGTTGCTTGACCGGCTCCAGGCCCTTCAGGACCCGGATGGAAGATTCGCTGTACTGACTGGTTTTGCTCGCCATGGAGTCGCTTGCTTAGTAGGATTCTCGGCCAGCCTTGGCGGGGGGCGCTTGCCGCACGCCAGCCAGGGGGGGCCGGGCAGCCTGCATTGTAATGGAAGCGCGCAGCCGTCTTGGTGCCAATCGTGACTGCGCGTTACAGTGATCAATGCAGCATATTCGGCACTAACCCTGCCCCGGAGCGGCGCCCGACGCCACGAGCCGATGCGGGGTACACTCGCTCGCACAGGCGCAGCCCAGACGGGCCCGGACCGCGCCGGCAAAACTAAAAACAGCACTACGCACACCGAGCCAGGATGCAGGACGCCATGCAGAACAACATTCAAAGCACGCCGAAAAAGGCACTTTCCCTCACAACAGTCCTTATGTGCGGTGGCTTGCTCGTCACCCTGTCAATGGGTATCCGGCACGGTTTCGGCCTGTTCAACCTTCCCATCACGCAGACGCACGGCTGGAGCCGCGAGACTTTCGCCTTCGCGCTGGCGCTGCAGAACCTGATGTGGGGCGTGACCCAGCCGTTCACCGGCGCCCTGGCCGACAAGTTCGGCGCGTTCCGCATCATGCTGATCGGCATTGCACTTTATGTCGGGGGCCTGGTAGTCATGGCGATGGCCACCTCGGGCACCGCCTTTGCCTCGGGCGCCGGCATCCTGATCGGCATTGCGCAATCCGGCACCACGTACAGCGTGGTGTACGGCGTGATCGGGCGCGTAGCCAGCCCAGAGAAACGCGTCTGGGCCATGGGCATCGCAGCCGCCGCGGGCTCCTTCGGCCAGTTCCTGATGATCCCCGTCGAGCAGACGCTGATCTCGGTGGCAGGCTGGCAGAACGCCTTGTTCGTGCTGGCGGTGCTGGCTTGCCTGATGCTGCCGCTGGCCTTCAGCCTGCGCGAGCCGCAAAGCGAGGGGCACGGGAGCGGCTTCCAGCAGACCATCGGCCAGGCCGTGCGCGAAGCGTTCGGCAACCGCAACTTCCAGTTGCTGACGCTGGGCTATTTCGTGTGCGGCTTCCAGGTGGTGTTCATCGGCGTGCACCTGRCGCCSTACCTSAAGGAYCGYGGCYTSACCGATCCCAAGATCGCCACMGTGGCRCTGGCGCTGATCGGCCTGTTCAAYGTGTTCGGCACCTAYASCGCCGGCGCGCTCGGCCAGCGCATGCCCAAGCGCCACCTGCTGTCGATGATCTACATCACCCGCTCGGTGGTGATCGCCGCCTACCTGCTGCTGCCGCTGACGGCCGCCAGCACCTGGGTGTTCGCCGCCATGATGGGCTTCCTGTGGCTGTCCACGGTGCCGCTGACCAACGGCATCATTGCCCAGGTATTCGGCGTGCAGTATCTGTCGATGCTGTCAGGGGTGGTGTTCTTCTCGCACCAGATCGGCAGCTTCCTGGGCGCCTGGCTGGGGGGCTTCCTGTACGACCGCACCGGCACGTACGACATGGTGTGGATGATCGCAATCGGGCTGGGCGTCGTCGCCGCGCTGGTCAACCTGCCGATACGCGAGCACGCGATCGCGCGCCCGCAGGCGGCAGTGGCATGAGCGCCGCGCGCGCCGCTGCCTTGCGGGCCGGCGGCTTCGCGGCGCTGGCCGCGTTGATGGTGCTGGGCTTCATGTCCTACCTGCGGCCGGCGTTCATGGTGGATCTGACTAACATGGTGCTGGCCTGGTGCGGGTAAGGACGGCGGGCGTCCCATGGCACATGGGACGCCCCCGCCCGACCGCCCTGCCCCGTTACTGCGCCTCGGCCTTGGTCTTCGCCTCCAGCACTTCCCAGCGCTCCAGCGCCTCCAGCAGTTCCATGTCGATCTCATCGTGCCGCGCCGCAAGCTGCGCGGCCTTGCCCGCGTCGCTGACATAGAGCGAGCCATCCGCCAACTGCGCGCTGACGGCCTTCTGCTCATTTTCCAGCGAGGCAATGCGCTCGGGCAGCGTATCGAGTTCGCGTTGCTCCTTGTACGACAGCTTGACCACGCGGCCGGGGGCTCGCGCTTCGCGCGGCTTCGGCGCTTCCGCTGCCTTGCGCTCGCCCGCGCGCGCTTCCTGCATGGCCGCGCTGCGCGCCGACTGCACCTGCCAGTCGGAGTAGCCGCCCACATACTCGCGCCAGCGCCCGTCGCCTTCGGCGGCGATGGTCGAAGTCACCACGTTGTCCAGGAAGGCCCGGTCGTGSGAGACCAGGAAMACMGTGCCGCTGTAGTCCTGCAGCAGTTCCTCCAGCAGTTCCAGCGTGTCGATGTCCAGATCGTTGGTGGGTTCGTCGAGCACCAGCACATTGGCCGGGCGCGCGAACAGGCGCGCCAGCAGCAGCCGGTTGCGCTCGCCGCCGGACAGCGACTTGACCGGCGAACGCGCGCGCTCCGGCGCGAACAGGAAGTCGCCCAGGTAGCTCATCACGTGCTTGCGCTGGCCGTTGATTTCGACCCAGTCGCTGCCCGGGCTGATGGTATCGGCCAGCGAGCGCTCCAGGTCCAGCTGCGTGCGCATCTGGTCAAAATACGCCACCTGCATATTGCTGCCGTTCTTGACCTCGCCAGTATCCGGCGCCAGTTCGCCCAGGATCAGCCGCAGCAGCGTGGTCTTGCCCGCGCCATTGGAGCCGATCAGGCCGACCTTGTCGCCGCGCATGATGGCGCCGGTGAAATCGCGCACCACCATCTTGTCGCCGAAGGCCTTGCTGACATTGGTCAGCTCGGCGACGATCTTGCCGGAGCGCTCGCCTTGCGACACCTCCAGCTTGACGTTGCCCTGCACGTCGCGCCGCGACGCGCGTTCGTTGCGCATCGTCACCAGGCGCTGGATGCGGGCCACGCTGCGCGTGCGGCGCGCTTCCACGCCCTTGCGGATCCAGACTTCTTCCTGCGCCAGCAGCTTGTCGAACTTGGCCTGCTCGACCTGCTCGGCGGCCAGTTGCTCGGCCTTGCGCGTCTGGTAGGCGGCAAAGTTGCCGGGGAAGGAAACGAGCCGGCCGCGGTCCAGTTCGACGATGCGGGTGGCCACGCGATCGAGGAAGGCGCGATCGTGGGTAATCAGCAGCAYGCTGCCGCGGAAAGCCAGCAGCAGGTCTTCGAGCCAGCGGATCGCTTCCACGTCCAGGTGGTTGGTGGGTTCGTCGAGCAGCAGGATGTCGGGCTCTGCCACCAGTCCCTGCGCCAGCGCCACGCGCTTTTGCATGCCGCCGGACAGCGAATCCACGCGCACATCGGCAGTAAGGCTGAGTTGCGCCAGCGTGGTTTCCACCCGCGTACGCAAGCCCCATGCCCCGGCGGCGTCGACTTCGGACTGCAGGCGGTGCAATTCGGCCAGCGAG
This sequence comes from Cupriavidus sp. 05T313, assembly GCF_056396665.1. Taxonomy (NCBI): domain Bacteria; kingdom Pseudomonadati; phylum Pseudomonadota; class Betaproteobacteria; order Burkholderiales; family Burkholderiaceae; genus Cupriavidus; species Cupriavidus sp. 05T313. The sequence continues at coordinate 19,365 of NZ_JBFTLX010000061.1, forward strand.
TCCTCATCGTGGCTATCGTCGAGCGCCGCCAGCGCCGCCTCATAGGCGACCAGCAGGTCGTGAACCTTGCCCAGACCCAGGGACACGGCGTCGAACACGGTCTGGCCCGGCTCGAACTGAGGCTCCTGCGGCACATATGCCGAGGTCACGCCACTCTGACGCGCGATCAGGCCATCGTCCGGCGCRGACAGGCCGGCCACGATCTTGAGCAGCGACGACTTGCCGGTGCCGTTGCGGCCAATCAGGCCGACGCGCTCGCCGGCTTCGAGGGAGAAGTCGGCATGGTCGAGCAAGGCCACGTGCCCGAAGGCGAGCTGGGCGTCGGAAATCGAAAACAGGGCCATGGGAGCAATACGAAAGGAGACAGCGAAAGGAAGGCGACTCAAGCGGCTTGAACGCGCAGCCACCCGCCGGCGTCGGCCGGCAAGCAGGCGGCAGGGTGCCAGGTAGCCGGCATTGTAGACCACCTCCGTGCGCCCTCGCCCGGAGCCGCGGCCCAAAAAAAGAAGGGCCCGCGCTTGCGCGGGCCCAAGAGTCTCTCCTCGGTGCCCTGCTCGCAAGGCACGAACGGAGCATAGCAAGCGCCTCCGCCCGGCTCTAGTCGGACAAGTCCGTAAGGGAAAGTCCCGTCAACGCCCGCGGCCGGCCGCATCCTTCCGGGCCTGTTGCTCGCCACGCAACACCCCACGCCGCGACCGTTGTCCGGCTGCTTGCCGTCGTGGAACAATGCTTGCCGGCCAGCAGGCCGCAGCACAACGGCAGTAGCAGCATAAAAACCGGTCCGAACCGGTGCAGGCGACCCAACGCCATTTCCGCTCGACGCCTTTTTCGCTTCTTTGTACGGGGACATCCATGATCCATCCGGTTTGCCGGCGCCTGCGCGGCGCCGGGCTGGCGATTTCGCCCAGCCCGGTCCGCCTGCCGCTGCTGCTCCTGCTATCAACCTTGCTCACATTCTGGCTGTCCGCCGGTGCCAGGCCTGCCGCGGCGCAGTCCGACGGCTCACCGGTGCTGCATCGCATTGCCCAGACCGGGGTGCTGCGCATCGCCCACCGCGAGAGCTCGGTACCGTTTTCCTTCGTGGCCGACGGCAAGCCGCACGGCTATGCCGTCGACCTCTGCCTGCGGGTAGCCGATGCGCTACGCGGCGCACTCACACTGCCCGCCCTCAAGGTGGAATTCGTGCCCGTCACGCCGGCCAGCCGCATCACCGCGATCGTCGACGGCAAAGCCGATCTCGAATGCGGGTCCACCACCAATAACCGCGAACGGCGCGAACAGGTGGCCTTCACCATCCCGCACTACATCGCCGGCAGCCGCATGCTGGTGAGGACCGACTCCGGCATTCGCAAGCTGGGCGACCTGCGCGGCAAGACGGTGGTCTCCACGGCGGGCACGACATCGCTGGCCGTGGTTCGCCAGATCAACGGCTCCGGCGCCATGCAGATCCGCGTGGTGGAAGCCAGGGACCACGCCGAAGCCTTCGCCATGGTCGAGCAAGGCAAGGCCGACGCCTTCGTCATGGACGATGTGCTGCTCTACGGCCTGCGCGCGAACTCGCGCAACCCGGCCAGCTACACCGTCACCAGCGAACTGCTGACGATCGAGCCCTACGCCATCATGCTGTCGAAGCAGGACGCCGAGTTCAAGCKGCTGGTGGACAAGACGCTGGTCTCGGCCATCTATTCGCTCGAGACCCAAAAGCTCTACAAGAAGTGGTTCCAGTCGCCGATCCCGCCGCACGGCGTCAACCTCGACATCCCGATGAGCTACCTGCTGCGCGACTCCTTCAAGTTCCCCAGCGACAAGGTTGCCGACTAGCATCGCATGCGGCTGCGGGGAGCCTGCAATGCTCCAGGGCAGGGCAAGAACGGCGCAACTCGTGCGAAGATGACGGCCCGGCCGCTTTCGAGCGCCCGCCTCGTCAAGCCAAGTCCCCGTTCCATGTCCACTGCCACCGCCCCCCTGAAGCTGACCGACCTCTCCGTCTCCGCCCTGGTAGCCGGGCTGATTGCCATGCTGACCGGCTATACCAGTTCGCTGGTGCTGATGATCCAGGCGGGCCAGGCGGCCCACCTGTCGGATGCGCAGGTTGCCTCCTGGATCTGGGCGTTATCCATCGGCATGGGCGTCACCACCATCGGGCTCACGCTGCTGACACGTGCTCCCATTGTCATTGCCTGGTCCACGCCCGGCGCCGCCCTGCTGATCGCCAGCCTGCCCGGCGTGCCCTATCCGGAGGCGATCGGCGCCTTCGTGATGGCGGCGCTGCTGATGACGGCGGCGGGCCTGACGGGCTGGTTCGACAAACTGATGCGCGCGTTGCCGGCCAGTATTGCCTCCGCCCTGCTGGCCGGCATCCTGTTCCGCATCAGCGTCGACGTGTTCGTGCAAGCCCAGCAGCAAACCCTGTTGCTGCTGGTGATGTTCGCGTTGTACCTGGCGGGCAAGCGCTTCTGGGCGCGCTACGCGGTGCCGGGCGTGCTGCTGGTGGGCGTGGCGCTGGCCGGCGCGCTTGGCCAGCTGCATTTCGAATCGTTCCATTTCGCGCTGGCCCGGCCGGTGTGGACCACGCCGGCATTCTCGCTGCAGGCTTTCGTCAGCATCGCCGTGCCACTGTTTATCGTCGCGCTGGCTTCGCAGAATATTCCCGGATTGGCGGTGCTGCGCGCCGACGGCTATCACGTAGCGGCGTCACCGCTGATCACCGTGACCGGCATCGCTTCGGTCCTGCTCGCGCCGTTCGGCTCGCATGGCATCAACCTCGCGGCGATCACGGCAGCCATCTGCACCGGCGCGGAAGCGGATCCGGACCGCAACCGGCGCTATACGGCCGCGGTGGTTTGCGGACTCGGCTATCTGGTGGCGGGCGTGCTGGCCGCCAGTATTGCCGCGCTATTCGCCGCCTTTCCCAAGGCGCTGGTGGTCGCGGTAGCCGCCTTCGCCTTGCTTGGCTCGATCGCCAGCGGCCTGACCACGGCCATGCAGACCCCGGCGGAGCGCGAGTCGGCCCTGCTCACGTTCATGATCACCGCCTCCGGCATGACGCTGGCCGGCGTGGGTTCGGCCTTCTGGGGCGTGGTGGGTGGCATGCTGGCGCTGCTGGTGCTGCGCCCGCGCACCGCTCCCCGGGCCGGATAACGCTTAAAGCAGCAGGAAGGCGATGTCCGCCGAACCGATGCCGGATAGCGGCGTGCCYTTGCGCCGCTGGAACAGGATGTGCTGAAGCACCCGGTCGCGGTGCTCTGCAAATGTGGACGGCTCGAAACGCAATGCGGTCAGCGCGTAGTGTTCGGCGAGCAGCTTGTAGACGCGGTGGCGCACCATCAGCATTTCGCTCTCGGCGCGCAAGCGGCTGATTTCGGCGCCGTTATCCTCTTCCAGCTGCCGCATGCCCACCACCACGCGCGCATGCATGCCACGATAGCGGTCCAGTTCGCCATGCGCCTTGCGCAGCTCCTCTCGCAGCGCCCTCACCTCCTGCTGGAGCTTCAGGTTATGTTGCACGCCGCGCTGGATGCGCGAGGCTTCTTCCAGCGCGACATCCGCCGCCGCAATCGTGTTCCGCCATACTCCCTGACCCGTCGCGTGACCCTCCACCTGCGGCCACACGGTCTGTACCTCATCCTCGCCATTCATGGCGCCCCCCCCTGAGAACCTGACTCCCCCGCCGTTGGCTTTATGACGTCTGCCAACTGGTCGGGACTACCGCGAACACCCCGCAGGCGATCAACCGGATCGCCGGTGCTTCTGCAATGAAGCACCCAACACCGATTGAAGTGCGCATCACGGTGCCGGACAACCACCCGAAAGGAGGGATCGCCAACGTGTGCGCGCGCACCGACTGTGGTTTGTACTGTACACCGCAGGCACCCGCAGCGGTTGCCGCGCATCCGGCGGGCCAGTAATGGTATGGGAAAATGTGGCCCCAACGGCAGCCAAAAAGAAGGACTTACCGATGAACGCTTATGTGCTCCTGGCCCTCGCCATCGCGGCCGAAGTCATCGCCACCAGCAGCCTCAAGGCGTCCGAGAGCTTTACGCGCCTGTGGCCAAGCTTGCTGGTGGTAGCCGGATACGTCGGCGCCTTTTTCCTGCTGATGCAGGTCATGAAGACCGTGCCGGTAGGCATTGCCTACGCCATCTGGTGCGGCGCCGGCATCGTGCTGGTCACGCTGATCGCCAGCGTGCTCTATCGCCAGGTACCGGACCTGGCGGCATGGGCAGGAATCGGGCTGATCATCGCGGGGGTTGCGGTGATCCAGCTCTTTTCGAAGATGGGGGCGGCGCACTGAGGCAACGGCGTCGCGCAAGCCCGCCGCCGTTGCGCGGCGAGGCGATGGCCGCAGCCAAGCAAGCCTCTGGCCGACCGGAAACGTCAGCCGTACAATTTCTGCAAGAAGGGATGTGCACCTGACAGTTCATATGCTGCCCGAAGCGTTGCTTCGGGATCGTCAACTCGCTCTGCTCTCCCCATGGAGTCGACATGAAGAAGATGATACTGGCCGCCACAACAGCACTGCTGTGCGCCGCAGCGTCAGCCGAGGACGCGTACATCTACCCGACGGAGAACATGAAAGTCGGGGAAACTGTCCAGCTGCAATCTCCGACCGTCCTGTTCATCAACAAGAAGTGCGACCTGCCGTTCGTCGATGCCGCGCACATGCGCTTCTATGCGTCTTATCGTAGCGATGCGTCCAATCGCGGCACCTGGGATACCGGCTGCTGGGCGAAGAACATCCACGGCGACGCGATCATCGTCGTGCTGAGGATGCCAAACAGGACGATCGCCCTCAAAACCCTGGCACGCGCCGACGTCCAGAAAGATGGCACCGCCACGATCAAGGCGTTGCCCGCCCAGGGCCGCTAGCGCCACCGGCCGAAGGAGGCCTTGATTGACTTGGGAATGGGGGATTTCGGAGAACTTTCGCGAACCAGAACCAGGCTATGCCCCGTCGGCAGGATTCATAAAACCGGCTGTAACCAATACTGGAAGCCGATTTACCAGAATACGATTTTCGTGGTGCCACGAATGTAGATGATCTTGATGGATACGTCGCCGCCTTGAGGCACTGTATATCCATACAGTTAACTCAACTTTCAGCATCTACATTCAGGCGGCTCTTATACTGGATATCCATACAGTACCAGTGAGAGAGACATGTTCGCCTGCGATATCGAGACMGTCTTCCTGTTCCGCCGCGCAGCCGATGCGGTCGCCGCACCCTTCCCTTGCGAGCGAATCACCGTGGACGATCCGCTGCTGACCGCCGACACATGGAATCCCGAGGCAGAAGCAGCGGCACAAGCCACCGGCGCCACGCTCGTCCTGAACGGCATCGACACCGCAGCAATCATGGCGCTGCCGTGGACAATCGATCGCCTGGAGTTCAATTACCGTGGCGCCTGGCTAAGCTTCCTGCTGGCCTACAGCATCCAGTTCACAGGTCCTCGCTCGATTTGCCTGCGCACCCGCGGCGAGCGCCACTATGCCACCCGTCAGGAGGTGGCATGTTCTCTGTGACCTACCAGGCTGGCTCCAGCTTCCTCGAAACCCGGTTCCTGCCCGGCGACACGGTCGAGCAGCGCCTCGACCGCGAAGGTGTCACGGTATCGAGACCCGCCACATCGAGAAGATGGTGTGGACGGCCGACTGCCTGTTGTTCGAGCAGGACGGCCAGCACCACCGGATCAAGGTTGCCCGGCCAGCGGTGAAAACGCCGCTACGCGCGCGGTTCCCCCGCCGCTGAATAGCTGCGCCGCGCCACCACGCCCCCCCCAAAGAACGCCAACTGCTGCGCGTCGTCTATGGCGTCGATCCGCCCGCGGTGGCGCTCTTGGGCTCGCTTGGCCTTTTCCGCCTTCACTAGTATCGGCAGTTAGTAACCGGGCCAGTGTTGATGCATCGGATCTGATTGCCGGCTTGTGGTGTCAGAGGCGCAGCTTGCGGCGCCACGTACTGCGGCGTTTGAAGCCATGCGTTCTGCTGTTGCCGCAGTTGCTGGTTTTGCTGCTGCAATTGCGCATTGGTCTGCTGAATTTGCTGGGCAGCCATCTGCTGATTGAACTGATACATCTGCAACTGCTGATCGGTCATTGCATCTCTGTATCCAGTTGCCTGACCGTCCGAGTTAAAGCACATGATTCGACTTGGCGAAAGGACCCTGTATCGTTCGCATGTCGAATCGCCTGCCATGTAATATCTCCCGTTCACGAAATTCGGCGCCGCCGGGCTTGCGCAGCCGGCGACTGCAAACGCCAGAAAGACCGTTGCTATTTTTCTCATGGGTAGTTTCTTGAGCGCGTATTGCGATTGCGACGCGCGTTCGTCGGTCTCGTCCAAAGACGCTCGCGATTTTCGCAATCGTTCACGCGTCATGCAAGCAGTGTTGCGGGACGGCCAACTGCCGACGGCCTTCCCTCGGGCATCATGATCTGCCCCACGAGCGGCGGACAAGCACCTGCTGATGAATCGCTTCCACGCCCCAGGCAAGGAAGAACGGGGGATCATCATCGTGCCGCGAGCGGAATGGGAGGACTGGCTGACCTGCCGGGATCCGTTGCGGGTGCGGGTGCGCAGCTTTATGCGACTGCACCCTGCGGATATGCGGCTGGATCAGCCAGCGCCTATCCAGCGTCAAAGCTAGCCCAAAGGGACACCCCCACCTGTCGGGCACTCGGGCAATCCAGGCAATGGCGGCGGCGGTAGCGACGAGGAATCACTTTGCTCCGCCTCAACTGCCTCCCCAAGCTTGGAAGCCTGAGTGACGTAGTTCACGCGAATATCAAGGTCAAATTCTTGGCCGCAGCTCTCAGAGCAGCCGCACCTCACCCGATGCCGCACCGTCATAGGCAGTTCCAACACCGTCATCTCTACCCCGAACCGACGAACAGTCTTGCAGTACGGACAAGTTGCCGCGACTGAATATGTCATTGCGAGTCCTATTTTGGTGGAGAGTTGGCACAAATGTACGCTTGATAGTCACGCCCAACAATGGGATTAGTACTTCAGGATTAAGGGCTAGACGGTACGGGGCATCGTTTAGGGGCACCAAATATAGGGGCATTTATTGATGCCCCTAATGCCCCTAAAACACGCGGATGCCAACGGCTCCCGGCGAACTTCGGCGAACGTCGAAAGCCCGCGAGGCCTTGATCTACTTGGGAGGGGAGGACTTCAGAGAACTTCTACGAACCGTACTATGGTCCGCCAGCAGGAATCATAAATTCGGCTATATCTATTACTGGAAGCCGATTTCTCCGAATATGATTCTCTTGGTGCCACGTCCAGTGCCACGAAAATATTTTGATGGACACGACACCATCTCGCGACACTGTATATCCATACAGTTAACTCAACTTTCGGCACCCGCATTCGGACGACTCTTATACTGGATATCCATACAGTACTTTCAGAGTGCGCCCATGTTCACCTGCGATCCGGACACAGTCTACCTGTACAGCCAGTCCCATGGGGCGGCGCGTTTGGCCATCCGCTGCTCCCACCTGCCCATAGACGATCCGCTGCTCACCGCTGACACCTGGAACCCGGAGGTCGAGGCCGCCGCGCAGGCCGCGGGCGCCACCCTCACGCTGACGGGGGTCGATGCCTCGGCGATCATGGCGCTGCCGTGGACCATTGACCGCCTGGCGTTCCATTACCAGGGCACTTCGCTCAGCTTCCAGCTCGCGGCGAGCGCCACTACGCCACCCGTCAGGAGATGGCATGTTCCCTGTGACCTACCAGGCTGCCTCGATCTTTCTGGAAACCCAGTTCCTGCCCGGCGACACGGCCGAGCTGCGCCTCGACTGCGAACACGTCACGGTCACGGCCAGCGCCGTCACCGTGCACGGCATCGAGACGCGGCACATTGAGAAGATGATGTGGACGGCCGACTACCTGTCTTTCGAGCAGGACGGCCAGCACCACCGGATCAAGGTGGCCCGCCCGGCGGTCAAGACACTGCTGCGCGCGCGGTTCCCCCGCCGCTGAATAGCCGTACCGCGCACCGCCATGCCCCCCTACACCCCAGAGAATTGGGTTCGCGCGCTACGCCACGCCGTGCGTGGCGGCACGCCGGATGCCTATGGCGATCCGTTCAGCATGCGGCTGTACGTCCTGAACCCTTACGGCCAGCCGGCCCATACGCTGGACGGGAACGCCCATCATGAATTTCTGAGGGGCTGGTTCAAACGTTTCGTGCTGCGCACTGACCTTCCCGAGCAGGATGCCCGCGTCTGGACATGCTTCTGCCCATGGTCGGACACGATGACCGACAAACCAGTTTTCCTGACCCACCTGATCGCCCCCGGCATCGACAAGATATTCACCTCCGCGACGTGGCAAGATGCGCAGGACAAGCACCGGCGTGTTGCCGAGAAGGCGCGGCGGGTGCTGCCGCTCACGCCCTTGCCAGGAGATGAGGATGTGCACAGCGAACATGAGAAGAAGCCTGACCGTAGCCGCAAACTGGTATGAGCAAAGGATTCACCCGTCCTGCAGAATAACCAAGCTGGGAGCAAGCATCCTTCTGGGCTGCATCATTTCCATGATTCGCGGCAAGGACCTCAGCTGGGATCTGCTGAACTATCACTACTATGCACCATGGGCGCTGCTCAACGATCGGCTGAGCGTCGATCTGTATCCAGCCCAACTGCAAACATTCTTCAACCCAGTAATTGACCTTCCGTTTTACTACTGTGCCACGACGTTCCCTGACTACGTTTCGGTGCTGCTCATGGGGATCCCATTCGGGCTGGCTGTCTTTGTCACATGGAACATCATTGGGACCATAGGCGTCGCCCATCGAGCGCCTGGCTGGGCCCCGAGAATCAATCGCGGGTTGGCTTGCTTCCTTGCGCTGGTCGGCGCTGCAGGGTATTCCCAGGCCAATACCACTTCGGGCGAGTGGACGACAACCGCGCTTGCATTGCTGGCGATCTGGGCGATCTTCGCCTCGCATCGAGGGAACCTGACTACCAGAATGGCGCTGGTCATTGCCGGCCTTTCGCTCGGGATGGCTACAGGACTCAAACTCACGGCAGCCATTCCAACCCTGGCAATCACACTTGCGTTGCTTTGCTCCCTGTCGTGGCGGAGCCCGCGCGCGACCGCTAACGACTTGGCGCTCTACGCCGTAAGTGGATGCGTTTCATTCGCCGCAGTCGCCGGGCCGTGGATGTGGGTTTTGTATCGGGAC
>NZ_JBFTLX010000062.1:0-28451 GCF_056396665.1 Cupriavidus sp. 05T313
GGGCAAACCCCCCAACGCCTCCCGCACCATCTTCAACTCCGCCCCCGGCGCCCCAAAATGCGGCCCGCCCCTCCCCGAGCAACTGATATACAGCGCCCCCAGGGCATGGCCAGCCGCGCCGCTCTCCAGTTCAGCCCGTATCTCGGTAGCCACGCGCACCAGATCCGCCCGCGCCGCGGCGGGATTGCGCGTGCAGAACGCCAGCCGCATTCCGTCCTCCACCACATCCGCCAGCGCCAGCACCCCATGCTGCATGTCCACGCCGAGCACATGCCGCACCAGCGTTTCCACGCCGAACCTGCCGGGCACGCTGGGTGCATCGTCGCCCCCGGTGCTCAGGCCCACCAGCGTGGCGGACAGTACGCTGGACAAGGTTTCCTCCGGCACATCGCCGCCCAGCCCCAGGTCTTTCAGGACGCAGTCGAGCGCGGGTTCGCCGTCCAGTTCGAACAGCAGGTTATGCGCGGCACGGGTGACGATACGCACCGGCCCGATCGGCTTGCAGCCCTGCGTCACCCGCGAGATCAGGCCGATCCCGGCGTCGAACAGCACACCCGACAACCCGCCGGAGAAGACACCGTCGGCGATGTGCAGGGTGCGGTTGCGCGCCGATGACAGGCCGCCAAACAGGTAGCCGGTGGCGGTGCGCTCGCTCAGTTCGTGCAGCAGGTCCTGGACATCCGGCGTGCTGCCTTCGGCATGCACCAGCGCGGTATGGGGCACGAAGGCGGAGGAGGCGGGGGGCAGCGGCTGCAGCCCGGAGAACAGCCTGAACGCGGTGGGCGGCAACGACGCCGCCATCAGCACCATGGCGGGCTCGTCGATGTACTCGACGCCGCCCGCGCAGACGCCCACGCCGGCCGTACCTACCCAGGCCACGCCTGGCCAGTGTTCCCGCAGCGCGGTGAGTATGTCCTCGGCCGACGGCGCGTAATAGTCGCTGAGGTAACACCACCCGAGCGTGAGCGCGGCGCCGCCGCCCGGCGCTGCCTGGCGGGCCGCCAGTTGCGCGTCAAGTTGCGTCCGGCACTGGGCCAGCGCCTCCCGCCAGTCGTCATGGGCTGCGTGAGCATGGATGAAAGAAGCATCGGACATGGTCGCTCCGCGGCCAGGCCGGCAAGCTGCCGGGCCTCGGCCTGCAAGATGTGTTCTGGCCTATACCGGCAAGGCCAGGTCGGCAATCACCGCGGCCAGGAAGCGCGCGGCTTCGCCGCCCGTGACCACCCGGTGATCGAAGGTAAGGCTGAGCGGCAGGATGCGGTGCACCGCAGGCACGCCGCCGGATGCCACCACCGCGTCGTGGATGCGGCCGGCGCCAAGAATGGCCACCGTTGGCGGCACCACGATGGGCGCCGCGTACTTGCCGGCGATCATGCCGAAGTTGGACAGCGTGATGGTGTTGCCGCGCATTTCCTCGGGCGCGATCTTGCGCGCGCGCACGTCCGCGCGCATGCGGTCCAGGCCGCGCCGCAGGTCGGCCGCGTCGCGGTTGCCGGTGTCGCGCAGCACCGGCACGAACAGGCCTTCGGGCAGGTCTACCGCGATGCCTACGTCGATCCGCTTCGGGACATGGCGGCGGCCGGTCTGGCTTTCGTACCAGGCATTGAGGCCGGGTTCGGCGCGGCATCCGGCGACCAGCGCGCGCACCAGCCGGATCGTGGTGTCGGTGCCGGGCGCCCAGGCGTGGATGTCGGCATCGTCGATCACGGTCGCCGCCGCGACCTCGCTTTGCGCGCGCGCCATGTTCTGCGCCATCGCGCGCCGCACGCCGCGCAAGACTTCCGGCGGCCCCAGGTCCGCCAGCGTCGCGGCCACGCGCCGCACGTCGGCGGCGGTGATGACGCCATCCGCGCCGGAAGGGGTGATCATCGCCAGGTCCACGTCGAGTTGCCGCGCCAGGGCGCGCACGGCTGGCACTGCCCGCACCGCGCCGCCGCCGCGGCCCAGGGCGGCGGGCGCTTCCGCGACCACCTGCGTGCCCACCTTGACGTCGCCCACCACCGCGCCCGCATCCTCCGGCTCGCCCGCGCCTTCGAAGCCGGCCAGCGGCGCGCCGAGATGCACGATCTCGCCGGCCGCGGCAAACAGCCTGGCGACCTGTCCGGCGTAGGGAGAGGGAATCTCGACGATGGCCTTGGCGGTCTCGACCGAAACCAGCGGTTGGTCGGCGGCCACCGTGTCGCCGGGCTTGACGTGCCACTCGGTGATCTCGGCTTCCTGCAGGCCTTCGCCCAGGTCGGGCAACTTGAAGATTTTCATCGAAGCTCCCAGGAACGACTTCAGGCGGCCATGGCCCTGCGCGCCGCGTCGGCAATCCGCGCCACGCTGGGCAGGTACTGGTATTCGAGCCTGGCCATCGGCACTACCGTGTCGTAGCCGGTGACGCGCTGCACCGGCGCGGACAGCGAATACAGCCCGGCGTCGGCCAGGTTCGCCGCGATCTCGGCGCCAAAGCCGGCGCTGCGCGGCGCTTCGTGGACGATGACGCAGCGGCCCGTTTTGCCGACCGACTCCAGGATGGTGCCCATGTCGAGCGGCTTGAGCGTGGCGACGTCGATGACGGCGGCGGAGATGCCTTCGTCCAGCAGCAGGTCGGCGGCGGCCTGCGTCTCCTGCAGCATCGCGCCCCAGCTCACCAGCGTGATGTCGTCGCCGTCGCGCAGCGTGAAGCAGACATCGAGCGGCAGCGCCTCGCCGTTGTCCTGCACCTCCTGGCGGAACAGCCGGTAGAGCCGGGTCGGTTCGAGGAACACCACCGGGTCGGGGTCGCGCATGGCCGCCAGCAGCAGGCCGTAGGCACGCGCCGGCGACGACGGGATCACCACCCGCAGGCCCGGCATATGCGCGAACATCGCCTCGGGACTCTCCGAGTGATGCTCCGGCGCGTGGATGCCAGCCCCGAAAGGCGAACGCAGCACCATCGGGCAGCTCAGCCTGCCGCGCGTGCGGTGGCGCAGGCGACCGGCGTGGTTGATGATGTGGTCGATGGCGGGGTAGATAAAGCCGGTGAACTGGATTTCCGCCACCGGCGCCAGGCCCATCGCCGCCATGCCGACGGCGGCGCCGGCGATGGCGGACTCGGCCAGCGGCGTGTCGATTACGCGCTGCGCGCCGAAGCGCGCCTGCAGCCCGGCCGTCGCGCGGAACACGCCCCCGTTGACGCCGATGTCCTCGCCCAGGAGCACCACGCGCGGGTCGTGCTCCAGTTCATAGGCCAGCGCATGGTTGACGGCTTCGACAAGATGGATTTCAGCCATGATCGCTCTCGCTTGCCGGCGCGTTCGGTGCGAAGCGCCGCGCCGTGTCCACTTGCGTATCCAGCGCTTCGGGCAGGCTGGCATAGAGGTAATCGAACATTGCTGCCGTGTCCGGCGGGGGGATCGCCAGGTAGGCCTCCACCGCGGCGGCAACCTCGCCCGCGCAAGCCTTGGCTAGCTGCTCTTCGCGCGCCGCGTCCCAGGCGCCCAGCCGCAACAGGTAGTTGCGCAGCCTGGCAACCGGTTCGAGCAGCCAGTGCTGCCTGACCTGATCGCTTTCGCGGTAACGCGAGGCATCGTCGGCCGTGGTGTGGTCGCCGAGCCGGTAGGTGATCGCCTCGATCAGCGTGGCCCCGCCGCCGGCGCGCGCCCGTTCGAGCGCTTCGAGTGTCATCTGGCGCACTGCGACGACATCGTTGCCATCCACCTGCAGGCCGGGGATGCCGGCCGCGATGGCCTTTTGCGCCAGCGTTTGCGCGGCGGTCTGCTGGCTGCGGGGCATGGAGATGGCCCACTGGTTATTGTTGACCACCAGCACCAGCGGCGCGTGCCAGGCACCGGCCATATTCATGCCTTCGTAGAAATCGCCTTTCGAGGTGCCGCCGTCGCCGAGCAGGCAGACCGCTGCGCGCGGCTCCGCGCGCAGCTTCATGGCATAGGCGATGCCAGCGGCATGGCAGACCTGGTTGGCGATGGGCACGCAGTTGGGGAAGTCATGCGGCGCCGCCGCAAAGAAATTGCCGCGCTCGTCGCCGCCCCAGTACAGCAGGCTCTCGGTCATCGAGACGCCGCGCTGGAACTGCGCGGCATGATCGCGGTAGGACGGCACCAGCACGTCCTCCGGCCGCATCGCGCTGGCCACGCCGACGCCGACTGCCTCCTGGCCCAGCGCGGAGGCAAACGTACCGATCTGGCCGGTGCGCTGCAGTGCAATGGCCTTCAGGTCGAACTGGCGCGTCAGCACCATGGCCCGGTACAGCGGCACCAGCGCCTCGGGATCGAGCGCAAAGGCCGGTAGCGCCTGGGTCGGCTCACCTTGTGGGTCGAGAAACTGCGTGTACCCGATTTCGAATGTCGCGACGGTCGCCATGGCATGCCCTTTGTTCTTGTGTTCCAGTGGTTGCACTGGGGGCTGTCTTCTTCCGGTGCGCGTCCCGGCCACGAGCCACGATGCGCATGCTCCAACTGCGATTCAGTGTTTGGGGCCTTTCATCGCCTCGGCTTCCATGGCCGCGATCCGCTCCTCGCCGGCCTCGATCGGATCCATCTCGTCGTCGACCGCACCCGCCGCGCGCTCGGCGGCCGCTTTCCCTTCACCGTCGTCGGGCTCGAAGTCCTCGTCCTCGTTGCTCGGCGGCCGCAACATATCCGCGAGCATCGCGGCCAGCTCAGGTGTATCCCATGGCGCACTACGTTGTTTTTGCTTCTTGATGTAGTGCCTGACTTCCGCATCCTGTTCCGGGGTCAGGGGAAGACCACGGAAGGTGCGTTGAGGGTCAATGCCGTCCATCATGCCACTCCGGAGGGTTGTCTCGTTTTCAGTGTAATCCTATTGCAGTGGTTGGGGCGATTGAGGGGAGTGCGGCAATGTGGGGTAACGTCCGGTAGCTTGCAGCCTGACCTGTCTTACCTCCAAGATCTGTTCCTGGTGAAAACCCTAGGAAAATCGGGCTTGCTCATGCACGGAAGCGAGGGCTAAACTATTTCATATAGCGAATACAAGTTCGCAATCCGAATAAACAACAAGGGTCCCCAAGACCCGGACAGGAACAAGAGGTGCCGTGATGCGGCGCCTTGTTTCAGATTTAAGTTGCGAATAAAAATTCGCAATCCGAATTCCAAAGGGCCGGCCGCGATGCCGGCGTTCATCCACCAGTCATGAGCGAGGGCTTTCCTCTGTCAGTTCAGCGAATTAAAATTCGGAATCCGAACTCAAGCCGGGTTCGCACCTGAACTAACCGTGGAGATTGAAAATGGCTACCGAGAACCCTGTCCGTTCCGCATCGAAAGCAAGCAGCGCGGGCGACGCATCCAAGAACACGGTGCAGTCGCTGGCGAAGGGCTTCCGCATTCTCGAAGCGTTCTCGGCCCAGGAGCCCGAACTCACCATGGCGGAAGTGGCGCGGCGCTCCGGGCTGGACAACGCGACCGCCTTCCGCTTCCTCAACACGCTGGTGGATATCGGTTATGTGCAGCGCGTGCCGGACACGCGCTTGTTCAGGCTGTCGCTGAAGGTGCTGGACCTTGGCTTCGACGCCATCGCCCATTCCGACCTGCGCACGCGGGCAAGGCCGATCCTGCGCGCGCTGGTGGGGGAGATCAACGAAGCCGCTTCCATCGGCGTGCTGGATGGCCCGGATGTGTTGTACGCCGAGCGTATCCAGGCGGGCCTGACGCGGCTCGGCGTGGATATCCGCATCGGCAGCCGGGTGCCGGCTTATTCCACCGCTGTTGGTTACGCCATCCTGGCCTGGCTGCCCGAGGACATGCAGGCCCGCGTGCTGGATGCCCAGCCGCGGCAAAAGCTGACCGACCACACGCTGACCGATCTCGGCACCATTCTTGAACGCCTGAAGACCGTGCGCGCCAAGGGTTATGCGCTGTCGGACCAGGAGACTGTATCGGGCCTCTACGTGGTCGCCGCCCCGGTGCTGGATGTCGACGGCGTGCCGGTTGCGGGCCTGAGCGTGGCGGCGCCGGCGATGAACACCTCGCTTGAAGATTTCGAATCGACCACGGCCCCGGCGGTAGTGCATGCGGCCACCGAACTGGCCCGTGCGTTGCAACCCTCCGGAGGATTCATTCCTCCCACCCTGACCACCACCGTATTGCGCAGATAGCGCAAGCCTTACCAGGAGACGAACGTGTCTGATATCAATTTCCGCGGCATCATTCCCGCCATTGCAGTCCCCTTCAATGCGGACTACAGCATCAACGAACCGGAGTTGCGCCGCTTCTCCAGGTGGCTGGGCGGGCAGGAGGGCGTGACCGCCCTGATGACCAATGGCCATACCGGTGAAGTCTTCTCGCTGACCCCGCGCGAGCGCGCCGAAGTGACCCGCATCACCGCCGACGCCACCAAGGGCATTTGCCCGGTGATCTCGTCGGTGGTCTGCGAAGGCATCAACGATGCCGTGGAGCAGGCGGGCTGGGCCAGGGAAGCCGGGGCCGCCGGACTCGATATCATGCCGCCGCATCACTGGCTGCGCTTTGGCTTCAAGCCGGAACACTGCCTCGATTACTTCAACGCCATCGGCAAGGCCAGCGGGCTGCCCCTGGTGGTGCATATCTACCCCGCCTGGACGCGCGGCTCCTACTCGTCCGAACTGCTCGCCGAACTGGCAAAGCTGCCTTATGTGAAGGCCTTCAAGATGGGCGAGCGCGAGATGAACAAGTACGCGCGCGATATCAAGGAAATCCGCGCCGCCGATCCCACCAAGGTGCTGATGACCTGCCATGACGAATACCTGCTGGCGTCGCTGGTGCAGGGTCTCGACGGCGCGCTGGTCGGCTTTGCCTCGCTGATTCCCGGCCTGATCAACGATCTGCTCAAGGCGGTCAAGGCTGGCGACCTGCATGAAGCGATGCGCGTGCAGGCCCTGATCAATCCGCTCAAGGACGCGGTGTATGGCGCCGGTGAACCCACGGGCGAAGCGCACGGCCGCATGAAGGCCGCCATGGCGCTGGCCGGCATCCTGAGCGATGGCACCGTGCGCCCGCCGACCCATGCCCCGTCGGCCGCGGAACTGGCCGCCATCAAGGCCGCGCTGGAACAGGCCGGCATCACCCAGAAGGCCGTAGCCTGATCCTGAACGGGTCCGGCCTCGCGCCGCGCAACCAGCGCGCGAGGCCGGGCCGCCAGCAACTGCATGTCAAAGGGGCTTCGATGAGCCAATCCATGCAAGCCGACGCGCCACTCGCAAGGCATGCCCTTGTCACGGGCGCCAGTTCCGGCATCGGCGCCGCCATCGCCCGGCGCTTGCTGTCCGCGGGCTGGCGGGTGACCGGTCTTGACCGCGCGCCGGCGGAGAGCGCCGAGCGCTTCAGTGCGATCGAGGTAGACCTGACGGACGCGGTGAAACTCGCCGCCGCCGTGGCCGCCCTGCCGCGTGTCGACGCCATCGTCCATGCCGCCGGTTATATGCGCACGGCGGTTCTCGGCGAACTGAAGGCCGGGGACGGGGAGGGCATGTGGCGCATCCATGTGGAAGCCGCCGCCGTGCTGGCTAACGCGCTGGTGCCGACATTGCCGGATGGCGCCCGCATCGTGCTGATCGGCAGCCGCACGGCGGCGGGCGCGCCGGGGCGCAGCCAGTACGCAGCGACCAAGGCCGCGCTGGTGGGCATGGCGCGCTCATGGGCGGCGGAACTGGCGCCGCGCGGCATCACGGTCAATGTGGTGGCGCCGGGCGCCACCGAGACCCCCATGCTTAACGATCCCGGCCGCAAGGGCACGCCGCCGCGCACCCCGCCCATCGGGCGCTTTATCCAGCCCGGCGAAGTGGCCGGGATGGTGAGCTTCCTGCTCGGCCCGGATGCCGGGGCCATCACCGGCCAGCAGATCGTGATCTGTGGCGGCGGCTCGCTGTAGGGCGCCCGGCCGATATATCGAATTACCGAAGCATTCAAGACACCGAAGACACCGAACACCGAACACCGAGCACCGAACACCGAACACCGAACACCGAACACCGAACACCGAACACCGAACACCGAACACCGAACACCGAACACCAAAGACACTGGAGACAAGCAATGTCCGTCCGCATCATTGACGTCCGCGAAGTGACGAAACCGATTTCGTCGCCCATCCGCAATGCCTATATCGATTTCTCGAAGATGACGAGCAGTCTCGTCGCCGTGGTGACCGATGCCTTCCGCGACGGCAAGCGCGTGATCGGCTATGGCTTCAACTCCAACGGCCGCTACGGCCAGGGCGGGCTGATCCGCGAGCGTTTCGCGCCGCGCATCCTGGCGGCCGATCCGGCTTCGCTGCTGGACGACGCAGGCACCAACCTCGATCCCAATCGCGTGTGGGCAGCCACCATGTCCAACGAGAAGCCCGGCGGCCACGGCGAACGCTCGGTGGCGGTCGGCACCATCGACATGGCGGTGTGGGATGCGGTGGCCAAGATCGCCGGCAAGCCGCTGTTCCAGTTGCTGGCGGAGCGCCACGGCGTCAAGGCCAACCCGCGTGTCTTCGTCTATGCCGCAGGTGGTTATTACTACCCCGGCAAGGACCTGTCCGCGCTGCGCGCCGAGATGCGCTCCTACCTCGAGCGCGGCTACAACGTGGTCAAGATGAAGATCGGCGGCGCCAGCCTGGAAGAAGACAGCGCGCGCATCGAGGCCGTGCTGCAGGAGATCGGCACCGACGCGCAGCTCGCGGTCGATGCCAATGGCCGCTTCGACCTGGATACCGCCATCGCCTACGCCAAGATGCTGCGCGACTATCCGCTGTTCTGGTACGAGGAGGCTGGCGACCCGCTGGACTACCACCTGCAGGCCACGCTGGCCGAGTATTACCCCGGCGCCATGGCCACGGGCGAGAACCTGTTCAGCCACCAGGACGCGCGCAACCTGATCCGCTATGGCGCCATGCGCGCCGACCGCGATTACCTGCAGTTCGATTGCGCGCTGTCCTACGGCCTCGTCGAGTACGAACGCACGCTGGAAGTGCTGAAGACTTTCGGCTGGTCGCCCAGCCGCTGCATTCCGCATGGCGGCCACCAGATGTCGCTCAATATCGCAGCCGGCCTGGGTCTGGGCGGCAACGAAAGCTATCCCGACCTGTTCCAGCCCTATGGCGGCTTCCCCGATGGCGTCAAGGTGATCGACGGGCACATCACCATGCCGGAGTTGCCGGGCATTGGTTTCGAGGGCAAGGCGGATCTCTATGCGGAGATGGCGGCGCTGGCGCAGCCTTGAAGATGCGCCAGAGCCGTTTGAAATGACGGCGGCGGTTGCTCCCTCTCCCCCTCAGGGGGAGAGGGAGCAAACCTGAACCGTGCACCCGGACAAAGAACCGCCCTCAAGGGGCGGACCTGCAGTCGAGACAGGAGACAAACAATGCTGTTCCATCGATTCTTCCGCTGTGCCGCGGGCGCGCTGCTGCTGTGCGCCGCCGCCGCTTCCGCGCAGACCTACCCGAACAAGGCCGTGCGCGTCATCATCCCGTTCCCGCCCGGCGGGCCCACCGACACCGTTGGCCGCATGCTGGCGCAAAAGCTGTCCGAGCAGACCGGGCAGAGTTTTATCGTCGACAACCGGCCCGGCGGCCAGGGCATCATTGGCGCCGATGCGGTGGCCAAGGGGGCCGCCGATGGCTACACGCTGCTGTTCAGCGCCTCCACCTTCACCACCACGCCGATGACACTGAAATCGTCTCCCTACGACGTGACGAAGGATTTCGTGCCGATCGCGCTGGTCGGCAAGGGCCCGCTGGCCGTGTCGGTCAACAAGAACCTGCCCATCAAGAACATCAAGGAACTGATCGCCTACGCACAGGCGCACCCGGGCAAGATGTCGTTCGCGATCGGCTCGCAGGCCTCCGCCGGGCATTTGTCGACGGAACTGCTCAAGCGCACGAGCAAGATCGATTACCTGGTGGTGCCGTACAAGGGCTCGGCGCCTGCCTACCAGGACCTGATCGGTGGCGCCATCGACGGCTTTATCGATCCGGTGCTTGGCGCCCTGACGTACCACAAGAGCGGCATGGTACGGGTGGTCGCGGTGACTTCCAAGGAGCGGCTGCCCTCCATGCCCGATGTGCCAACCGTTGCCGAGACCGTGCCGGGCTACGAGTTCTACTCGTGGTACGGGCTGTGGGGCCCGGCCAAGCTTCCGCCGGAAGTGATCAAGCGGATCAACGCCGAGGTCAACAAGGCATTGGCTTCGGACCTGCGCACCAGGCTGGCCGAACAGGGCTACCTGTTGTCGCCCGGCACGCCGGAAGACTTTGCGCGGTTTGAAAAGGAAGATATGGCCCGTTCCGCCAAGATCGTCGCGGAAGCGAAGATCCGCGCGGAGTAGCCCACCCCGCGGCGCTTCAGATCGGAAACTGCGTCGTCGACAGCACCTGCTTGAGTACCATGAACGAGCGTATCTGCCGGACCCCCGGCAGGTACAGCAGTTGCTCCGCATGGAGGCGATTGAAGCTCTCGCTGTCCTTGGTCCGCAGCATCATGAAG
Source organism: Cupriavidus sp. 05T313 (assembly GCF_056396665.1). Classification (NCBI taxonomy): domain Bacteria; kingdom Pseudomonadati; phylum Pseudomonadota; class Betaproteobacteria; order Burkholderiales; family Burkholderiaceae; genus Cupriavidus; species Cupriavidus sp. 05T313. Next base: position 10,448 of record NZ_JBFTLX010000062.1, read on the forward strand.
TAGTCGAATTCGCCCGTCACCACGTGGCACTCCATGCATCCGGAGACCTTCTGGGCGGCCTTCTCGAACTCCGAGAAGGATTCCGGCGTGGACCTGTCCAGCACCACGCCGATCATCACCAGCATCCCCGCGTCGAGCGCGGCGGGGTTCAGCAGCGCCACGATGCCACGAATCAGTCCGAGTTCCTTCAGCCGCTCCACGCGCCGCAGGCACGCTGGCGGGCTCAGGCTGACCTTGGCTGCCAGCGCCACATTAGAGACGGACGCGTCGCGCTGAAGCGCGCGCAGGATGGCTTTATCGGTGCGGTCCAATGCCTCGGAAAGTGGCGCGGAATGCTCTGATTTGGTGCGCAATTTTGTTTCGTCCATGGCTATTTCTAAAAAATAAACAGGTCAAAAAATTGGATCGATATTTTTTATAGTGCATAAACAGAACGATATTTGCAACCATGTTTCGCGCATTTTTTTCTAGGATTGAGGCCATGCAGCATCAACGAAAGGCGGTTCCACATGCCAGTGTTCTTCGCCAGTCTTGATGCCTGGATCCCCGCCCTCAACCCAGGAGTCGCCAGCATGAATCTCAAACGCTTTCCCCGCCACCAACTGACGTTCGGACCCACGCCCATCCAGCCGCTGAAACGACTCGGCGCACATCTCGGCGGCAAGGTCGACCTCTATGCCAAGCGCGAGGACTGCAACAGCGGCCTGGCGTTCGGCGGCAACAAGACGCGCAAGCTCGAATACATCATTCCGGACGCGCTCGCCCAGGGGTGCGACACGCTCGTCTCCATCGGTGGCATCCAGTCGAACCAGACTCGCCAGGTCGCCGCCGTGGCGGCGCATCTCGGCCTGAAGTGCGTGCTCGTGCAGGAGAACTGGGTGAACTACTCGGACGCCGTCTATGACCGCGTTGGCAATATCCAGATGTCGCGGATCATGGGCGCCGACGTGCGCCTGGTCAGCGATGGTTTCGATATCGGGATCCGCAAGAGCTGGGAAGATGCCATGGAAAGCGTGCGCCAGGCCGGCGGCAAGCCCTACCCGATTCCGGCAGGGTGCTCCGAACATCCGCTGGGCGGCCTGGGTTTTGTCGGCTTCGCCGAAGAAGTGCGCGCACAGGAGGCCGAACTCGGCTTCAAGTTCGACTACATCGTGGTCTGCTCGGTCACCGGCAGCACGCAGGCTGGCATGGTGGTCGGCTTCGCGGCCGATGGCCGGGCCAACCGCGTGATCGGTATTGACGCATCGGCCAAGCCGGAGCAGACCCGTGCGCAGATCCTGCGCATTGCGAAGAACACCGCGCATCTGGTCGACCTCGGCCGGGATATCACCGGCGAAGACGTGGTGCTCGACACGCGCTACGGCGGGCCGGAGTATGGCTTGCCGTCCGAGGATACGCTCGAAGCCATCCGGCTGAGCGCCAGGTTCGAGGGCATGATGACCGACCCGGTCTATGAAGGGAAATCGATGCAGGGCATGATCGACATGGTCCGCCGCGGCGAATTCCCGGAAGGCTCCAAGGTGCTCTACGCCCACCTGGGCGGCGCCCCGGCGCTGAGTGCTTATAGCTTCCCGTTCAGGAACGGCTGAACCCGCCTGCGCACTTGCCTGCGCACGTGACGATCTCCTTGATGTATCCCCTTGATGCCGGTCGTTCAACGCCGGAATCAAGGGGCGCCTGATCGGCAGCACGCCTGGTCTCGCTTTGCCCCCGTCTGCCCCGTCGCTCAATCACACGAGCAGCGAGTGAACGTGGTTCTACGAAGCGTTTCGATCAGCGCGGGCGGCCAACGTCATCACGGATGGCTTCAGGACGCAGGGACGAACGCGCTCTCACGAGGGCTGGCTTGCGCCCGTGTGGCAACGATGTAAAACGGGGAATGGGGGGAGCTGCCTGCTTTGGCCGGTTCCCCGGACGATCAGTCCACGAGCAGATTGATCTTTGTCGCGAATTTCTGCCAGCGATCGATGTCGGTGGTGACCAGCTTCTGGAATTCGGCAGGCGTACTCGTGGTCGAGGCAAAGCCGAGTTGTGCCAGCGAAGCCTTGATCTCGGGCTTGGCGATGGCCTTGGCGATTTCCGTGTTCAGCTTTTGCACGATCTCGGGCGGCGTATGCGCCGGGGCGAGGATGCCGAACCACTGTTCTACGTCATAGCCGGGGACGCCAAGCTCGCTCACACTCGGCACGTCGGGCAGGAACGGTGAGCGCGCCTTTGACGTGACGGCCAGCGCACGTAGCTTGTTGCTCTTCAGGTAAGGCATCGTGTTGGTCAGCGTGTTGACGCTGACGTCGGCCTGGTTGCCAAGCACGTCGGCGATGGCGGGCGCGCAACCTTTATACGGCACATGAAGCATCTCGATTTTTGCCGAGACCTTCAGCAATTCGCCGGCCAGATGCTGCGGCGTGCCGTTACCGCACGACGCATAGCTTGGCGGCGAGGCACTCCTGCCCGCCGCCAGCAAGTCGTTAAACGTGCGGATATGCGATTGCGATGGCACGGAGATCACCGAAGGCACCGAAGCGAATGTGATGACCGCGCTGAAATCGGACTTCGGATTGAACTGCAGCTTCTTGAAGATGCTCGGGTTGATGGCGAAGCTGCTATTGACGATTAGCAGCGTGTAGCCATCGGCAGGGCTCTTGGCCACGAACTCGGCGCCAATATTGCCGCTGGCGCCGGGCCGGTTGTCGACTACCACCGGTTGGCCCAGCGACTTGCTCATGTCGGTGCCGATCAGGCGCGCGAGTGTATCGGTCCCGCCTCCGGCCGGAAACGTCACCACCATACGGATGGGCTTTTGCGGGAAGGTACTCGCGATATTGGCCTCGGCGCGCCCGGGCAGGGTGCTCAGGCTGCCTGCGACAAACAGAAGCGATGCCAGACTGCTGACGACGGATAGGTGTCTCATGGATATGCCTTGTCGGTTAGGGTGAGGGAAAGGGAAGGGTTGGTCAATCGGGGTCTATACGCACTGCCTGGTGGCACTCGCCACCGACGCGGACTAGTGCCGCGGCCGCCCTAAGTGCTTCAGCCGAGTCGGCGTGGATGCGGTAGAGGGGCTGCCCCGGCGCCACTTGTGCGCTGATCGTGCACAGCAGGTCGATGCCTGCACCGGCATCGCGCGGTGCCCCGGCAGCACGCGCCACACCGGAAATTTGCAAGCCTTCTATGGCCGTCACCTGTCCCTGCGTCGTGGCAGCCACTACCTGCGTATGCGCACCCGGCACCACTGGATCGGGGCGAACGCCCTGCGCGGCGGCGATGCGATCGAATGCGGCCTTCGCCTTGCCTTCGTTCAGAAGTGCTGTTGCAATTCGCATGCCTTGTTCGGGCGAGCCCACGCGGGGATCGAATGCGATGATTTCGCCGGCAAAGCGCAGGGCCTTCTCGCGCAAATCTGCGGGCGCATCGGGATCGTTGTCGAGCACCAGGCGGACGTCGCGCACTTCCAGTGCGGGGCCAATGCCACGGCCGATCGGGCGGCTGCCGTCCGTGACCAGCGCGCGTACGTGCAGGCCCAGTCCCTTGCCGACGCGTTCGAACAGTGCGCCAAGCGCTTCGGCGTCGGCGCGTGTTGCCAGCTTGGTCTCCGGCCCGTAGGGCAGGTCGACGATGACGTGGGTAGCGCCGGCAGTGTATTTTTTCGACAGGATCGACGCTACCGACCATCGGCGCGAATCAAGGCGAAGTGGCCGGGTGATTGCGTTCATGACATCGTCGATCACGGAATGGTTCAGATGTCCGTTCCACGCAATGCATGCGCGTGCCTGAGCTATGCACCGGCGCACATCCTCCTGCGTCAGGTCTACACGTGCGATTGTTTCCATTGCATCGGCAGTGCCGGCGGCAGAGGTGATTGCGCGCGACGATGTCTTGGGCATCGCCAGACCGTAGGCCGCGACTATCGGCACCACAATCAGCGTGATGCGGCTGCCGGGAACGCCACCCATCGAATGCTTATCGACGACAAGCGGCTCGTCCCAGTCGATACGGGGTGTGAAGGCCGTACGTGCGCGTGCCAGTGCCACCACTTCGTCGTCCGTCAGCGTCTGGGTTGCGGCAATGAGGAACTCTGTCAGCTCTGCCTCGGTGTACCGTCCGGCAATTGCATCTTGCAGCACAGCGGCGTAGGCAGCTTCGTCGAGCGGCTGACCGCGCAGCTTGGCCATCAGGTTGGCGCGGCTGGCCGGCTGTTCGGCGGAGGATGCCTCGGTGCTATTTCGCAGAGCGCCGACAAAGCGTGCCATTCCCACCTCCAGCGTGCTGTCATTTGACACCGTGATACACGAAACGCCTGGTGGCACCGGTGCTCCCGTTCGTGCAACGCGTTTGGCAACCTGGTCGCCCGACTCGCGCCCGCGCGCTGCAATGCGCTGTGCAAGCACACCATGCGGTGCCGTTACCAGGACGACCACGAAACGTGGTAATCGGGCGGCAAGCTCCGCGATGACGCCGCGCGAGCCATTGGCCACGACATTCCGCCCGCGGTCGAGCTCGAGCAGCAGCGACATGGGCAAGCCATAGCGGAGACCGTGCGCATCCCAAGTTGCCAAAAACTCGCCGCTTCGCTCACGTCGTGTGAACTCGGTATCGGAGACGCCCTCGTGCTCTTCGCCCGCTGACCCGCCAGGACGCGTGATAACGCGCCGTGCAAAAACATAGTCGTCACCGAGCGTTGCACGTGCACCGTCGATCAGGGAGTCCTTGCCAGCGCCACTGGGCCCTACAACAAAAAAGAATGTGCCGGTCGCTTTCATAATTACCTTAGATGTCGAAGTTATACGGTTATGCTAGCACCGGCCATAAGGGTGTCAAGAGATGTTCGATGTCTAAGCTAATGCAAGCAATGGGCCAACGCCCGCAAATCCAGTGTGTACGCGGGATTCGTGTGCTTGTAGGGGAAAACACGGACAAACGGTGTGCGCGGTGGTGGTGCCCCATGCAGTGATTGAGCGCATGGTGCACTAATGTAGTGAACGCTACATGGAGATGCCGGGAAGCCAGGGACGGAGTGTCGGGCGTGCGATCGCCAGAGGCGCTATCATGTGCGCTGTCGCTCGCACCGATTCGCCGGTGTCGTATGTATACGTTTCATTTTCGGTCAAGACTATGGCTACAAGAAAGCTGGGTACTCCGGTCACAATCAGCCCTTCGGATGAGGCCGATGAAGAACGGCTCGCCCACTTGGTGAAGGACGCTGCCCGCGCCTATATCCGGGCGCTACAACTGCGCCTGGCGGAACATTCTGTGTCGTACGGCCACTGGACCATCCTGCGCATCCTTTGGCGTCACGATGGTCTGTCGCAACGAGAGTTGAGCGAACGGGCCGGTGTGACCGAGCCGACCACGTTTGCGGCAGTCAAGGCGCTGGAGGCGCTGGGCTACGTAGAACGTACGCATCTCCCCGGTAACAAGAGAAAGGTGCACGTGTTCCTGAGCAAGACCGGAAGCGCTCTGCGCCGCAAGCTGGAGCCGCTGGCTACGGAGGTGAATGAACTTAGCGTGGAGGGTGTGAGTGAAGACGACGTGCGGACCACGCGCCGCGTGCTGATTACGATCGCGGAGCGATTGGTGGCTGACGAAGTCGCCTCGGCCGAGCATGGCCGGCGTGTTCCCTCTACGCAGGAAGTGGGGCGGCTGCTCTCGGATCTGTAGACGGCACCCTTATGCAAAAAAAACTCGCCGGGCCGGCCGGCGAGTGTGAAGCACTCGGTAGAGGGTGCGAATCGTTATATGGGAGCCAGGCTCCGCAGGTGTCAGGCTTCGTCGAGACCGATATCAACGGCAGGGGCGGACTGTGTAATCTTGCTCGTGGAAATGTAGTCCACGCCTGTTTCCGCCACGGCTCGGATCGTTTCCAGGCGGATGCCGCCCGAAGCCTCGACCTTGGTGCGGCCATTGACAATCTGCACGGCTTCCTTCATGTCGGGCACCGACATGTTGTCCAGCATGATCACGTCGACACCGGCTGCCAGTGCCTCGTGCACCTGTTCCAGCCGATCGCATTCCACTTCCAGCTTGGTCAGCACGGGGAGCTTCCGGCGCACGCGTGCCACGGCGGCAGCAATGCTGCCACACACGGCGATGTGGTTGTCCTTGATCATCACGCCGTTGTCCAGGCTAAGCCGGTGGTTCAGTCCACCGCCGCAGGTAACCGCGTGCTTTTCCAGTGCGCGCAGGCCCGGCGTGGTCTTGCGGCTGTCGATCAGGCGAGCCTTGGTATGCGCGATGGCTTGGGCATATGTTGCCGTGTGGTTGGCGATGCCGCACAGCCGCTGCATGATGTTCAGAGCGGTGCGCTCAGCTGTCAGGACGCTTCGCGCATTCCCGCTCACATTGATGAGCACCGCGCCTTTCTCAACCTTGTCGCCATCGGCGACCCGCACATCGATAGCCAGCGTGGGATCGTAACGGGCGAAGATTCGTGCTGCCACGCCGATACCAGCGATGATCATCGGTTCGCGGGCGTTCATGCAGAAGGTGCCGGTCTCTCCCGGTTCGATCATGGTCTGGACCGTCAAATCGCAGATCCCGATGTCTTCGGTCAGCCAGAGGTCGATCAGCTTGTCAGTGGCAAAGATGTCGTACATGTAAAGGCTCCTAAAGGTGGTTGCTGTACCCAGAGATCTTAGAGATCGAAGTACATGGCGTAATACTAGCGGTTGCCTGCGTCTTGTCAAGAATTATTCGAGATCTAAGATAAATTAGGCGAGCGCATGCACTCTAGCGCCGTCGACCGCACATGGAGGGACTGGGGCGCCCGGCTCGGCCGGGAGTTGAAGGGGCGTGAGATGAGCGAGCTGTGTGGCGCTCTGCTTTGGCGGCAGCTCCGGGCGGGCAGCGGCCTGATCATGGCCGGCGATATGGCCAGGTCGATTCAGGCGCAGGCCGGTCAGGCCGCGGTCAGCTGGCGCAGCGCTTCCAGCAGCTTGACCGCTGGGCCTGGCAAGATGCCCTGACGCCGGCGGAACGCCGTCAGCGTGCGCTTGCCGACCCCGCCCGGAATGTCCAGGATATCGATCACGCCGGCCTTGCGCTCGGCGTCGACCATCGGCTCGGCCATCCAGCTCAGGAATCCCGAGCGTGCAACCAGGCTCTTCAATGCGGTAACGGAGCGCGTTTCCACCACGATATTCGGCAGGCCCAGCCCCTGGGCTGCAAACACGTCCCGCATATGCTCGAACGGGCCGGTGCCCCTGGGCGGGATGGCCCACTGCTGTTCGAGCGTGTCGGCCAGGCATAGTCCCGGCTTGCGCCGCAGCGGATGGTCCGGCGCCGCCACCACGTAGCTGCTGTCCTCCCAGCGGCAATCGGCGATGGCCTCGATTTCGTCAGTATCGGGCGCGCGGATGCTCAGCGCGAGATCGATCTCATGCCGGATCAGGCCCTCCGCCAGGCGGTCCCACACGCCTTCCGTAATCTCCACCCGCAGGTTTGGCCACGCTTTGGTCACCCGGCCGACCGCCAGCGGCAGCACCAGGCTCGCAATGCTGCCCACCGCGCCCACCTTGATGGTCCCCTTGGCCAGCCCCCGCATGGCATCGATCTCCTCGCGCGCATGCTCGGCCTCGCGCTGCAGCAAGGCGGCATGCGGCAGCAGCGCGCTACCTACCGCCGTGAGCTGCATGCCTTTGGAGTGCCGCTCGAACAGCGGGGCGCCCAGTTCGTCTTCCAGGCGCTTGATCGCGCGGCTCAGCGCGGGCTGGGTGACATGCAGCGCTTCGGCCGCGCGGCCCAGGCTGCCGCTGGCGACGATGGTGGTGAAGGCCTTCAGTTGTCGCAGATCGAAAGTCATGCGCAAACGTAATGCCTTTTTATGGAAAAGGCAATATTCAAGTAAGGGTGGGGCGCCGATACTTTGCGAATCGTTCAATCGACTCAACCGCTTCATTGGGAGAAGGCATGACCGGTAGTACCAACTCCGTTGCAGGTTCCGCGGCCATCACCGTGCGCGACGCCGTGATCGACCTGCTGCGCCAGTTCGGCATCACCTCGGTGTTCGCCAATCCCGGCTCGACCGAACTGCCGATGTTCCGGGATTTCCCCGCCGACTTCCGCTATGTGCTCGGCCTGCAGGAGGCGGTGGTGGTGGGCATGGCCGACGGTTTTGCGCAGGCCATCCGGAACGCGTCGCTGGTGAACCTGCATTCGGCGGCGGGCGTCGGCAATGCGATGGGCAACATCTTCACCGCGTTCAAGAACCGCACGCCGATGATTGTCACGGCGGGCCAGCAGGCGCGCTCGATCCTGCCGTTCGATCCCTTCCTGTCGTCCACGCAAGCCACCGAGCTGGCCAGGCCGTACGTCAAATGGAGCATCGAGCYGGCACGCGCCGCGGATGTGCCGCTGGCCATGGCGCGGGCCTATTACGTGGCGATGCAGGAGCCGCGCGGCCCGGTGCTGGTGTCGATCCCGGTGGACGACTGGGACCAGCCGGCCGAGCTGGTGGCTGCGCGCGCGGTCAGCGCCGAGGTGCGGCCGGACCCGGTGGCGATCGGGCGCATCGGCGCCCAGCTGGATGCCTGTGAGTGTCCGGCCTTTGTCGTCGGCGGCGCAGTCGACCGTGCCGGCGCCTGGGACGAGGTGGTGCGCCTGGCCGAGACGCACAACGCGCGCGTCTATGTGGCGCCGATGTCCGGGCGCTGCGGCTTCCCTGAAGACCATCGCCTGTTCGGCGGCTTCCTGCCTGCCATGCGCGAGAAGATCGTCGGCCAGCTGGGCGGGCACGACCTGATCCTGGTACTGGGCGCGCCGGCCTTTACCTACCATGTGGAAGGCGCCGGTCCCCATGTACCGGCCGGCGCAACGCTGTACCAGCTGATCGACGATCCCGCCATCGCGGCCTGGACACCGGTGGGCAGCTCGGTGGTGGGCAATATCCGGCTCGGCGTGCTCGACCTGCTGGCGCGTCCCGCGCCCGGGGCGCGCCCGTTGCCCGCCCCGCGCCAGCCTCGTCCGCGTGCCGAACCTACGCGGCTGATGTCCACCGCCTACGTGCTCCAGACCCTGGCCGAGGTGCGCGATGCCGCCGACATCGTGGTGGAGGAAGCGCCCAGCGCGCGTCCCGTCATGCAGGGCTACCTGTCCTTCACGCAGAGCGGCACCTTCTACACCATGGACAGCGGGGGCCTGGGCTACGGCATGCCCGCCGCCGTTGGCGTGGCGCTGGCGCGGCCGGGGGCGCGTGTCGTCGCGCTGATCGGCGACGGCTCCAGCATGTACTCGATCCAGGCCATCTGGAGCGCGGTCCGGCTCAAGCTGCCGATCACCTTCGTGATCCTCAACAACGCGCGCTACGCCGCGCTGCAGGATTTCGCGCCGGAGTTTGGTTTTGCACCGACTGATCCGGTGCAGGGCACGGACCTGCCGGGGATCGATTTCGTGGCGCTGGCGAAAGGCATGGGCTGCGAAGGCGTACGCGTGCGGGACGCTGCGCTGCTGCGCGACGCGCTGGCCGACGGGCTGCGCTCGCCGGTACCGAAGCTGGTTGAAGTCGAGGTTGCCTGAAACACAAACCTGACCCRCAGGAAAGCAAGCCGCAAGAAAACAAACAAAGGAGACAAGGATGCAGACGATTTCGTTGCTGATCGACGGCCAACCACGCCAGGCGGCCAATGGCGCCACCTTCGCGCGCCGCAATCCGCTGGACGGCAAGGTGGCCACCGTTGCCCCGGCCGCCACGGTAGCCGATGCGTTGTCGGCGGTGGACGCCGCCGCCGCGGCCTTCGACGCCTGGGCCGCCACCGGCCCGGGCGAGCGCCGCGCGTTGCTGACCAAGGCCGCGCACGCGCTGGAAGCCCGGGGCGAAGCCTTTGCCGCCGCGATGGCCGCCGAGACCGGCGCATCCGCCATGTGGGCCGGCTTCAACGTGCACCTGGCCGCGGCCGGCTTGCTCGAAGCGGCTTGCCTGACCACGCAGATCCACGGCGAGGTCATTCCGTCCGACGTGCCGGGCAGCCTGGCCATGGGCGTGCGCCAGCCGGCCGGCGTGGTGCTGGGCATGGCGCCGTGGAACGCGCCGGTGATCCTGGCCGTGCGTGCCATCGCGTTGCCGCTGGCCTGCGGCAATACCGTGGTGCTGAAGGGGTCGGAGATCTGTCCCGCGACGCACGGGCTGATCATCGAAGCCATGCGGGAAGCGGGTTTGCCCAAGGGCGTGGTGAACTTCGTCACCAATGCGCCGGCCGATGCGGGCGAACTGGTGGAAGCCATGATCGCCCATCCCGCGGTGCGCCGCGTGAACTTCACCGGTTCCACCCGGGTGGGCAAGGTCATCGCCGCAAGCTGCGCCAGGCATTTGAAGCCGGTGGTGCTTGAACTGGGCGGCAAGGCTCCGCTGCTGGTGCTGGACGATGCCGATATCGGTGCCGCCGTGGCCGCCGCCGCCTTTGGCGCGTTCGCCAATTCCGGCCAGATCTGCATGTCGACCGAGCGCATCATCGTCGACAACAAGATTGCCGACGCCTTTGTCGCGCAACTGGCGGCCAAGGCCAGCGCGCTGCCGCTGGGCGATCCGCGCAAGGGACCGGCCGTGCTGGGCTCCGTGGTGGGCATGAGCACCGTGGAGCGCTGCAATGCCCTGATCGACGACGCCCTCGCCAAAGGGGCGAAGCTGCTGTGCGGCGGCAAGGCGGACAACACCCTGATGCCGGCGACGCTGCTCGATCACGTCACGCCGCGAATGCGGATCTACGCGGAAGAGTCGTTCGGCCCGGTCAAGGCCATCGTGCGCGTCAACGGCGAAGCCGAGGCCATTGCCTGCGCCAACGATAACGAGTACGGGCTGTCGTCGGCCGTGTTCAGCCGCGACGTGGCGCGGGCCATGAATGTGGCCCGGCGTATCCAGTCCGGCATCTGCCATGTCAATGGCCCGACGGTGCACGACGAGGCGCAGATGCCCTTCGGCGGCGTGAAGGGCAGCGGGTTTGGCCACTTTGGCGGGCAGGCCGGCATCGCCGAGTTCACCGACCTGCGCTGGGTCACGGTGCAGACGACGCCGCGCCACTACCCGTTCTAGTCTCCAGGCAGCGGGGCTTGCCGCCTCGCACGAACGCATCCATGCAACCAGCGCCGCGCCGCGGCCGCCAAGCCAATGATCAAGATCGCAATCCTCGGGGCAGGGGCCATGGGCTCGCTGTTTGGCGCACGCCTGGCCGAAGCGGGCCATGACGTTACCTTGCTCGATATCAACGCCGCGCATCTCGACGCGATCCGCCGCCACGGCCTGCGCCTGCAGACCGATGAGGCGGACCGGCGGGTGCACGGCATGCAGGCCGTGCGCCCGGAGCAGACCGGCGCCATTCCCGACCTGCTGATCGTCTTCACCAAAGCCATGCACACGCGCGCCGCGATGGCGGGCGTGCGTCACCTGCTGGGGCCGGAGACGATTGTGCTGACACTGCAGAATGGCCTGGGCAGCGTCGAGACGATTTGCGGGTTCGTGCCCGTGCAGCGGGTGCTGATTGGCATCACCACATGGCCGGCCGACCTGGTTGGCCCCGGGCACGTGCAGTCGCATGGCGAGGGCGTGATCCGGATGATGAGCGCCGATGGCGTGGACCGGTCCGTCGTGGCGGGGACCGTAGCGGCACTGGATCGCGCCGGCATGCATTGCAAGGCCGATGCCGACGTGTGGGCCGCGATCTGGGAAAAGGTGGCGTTCAATGCCGCGCTGAATCCCCTGTGCGCGGTCACCGGCAGCACGGTGGACCAGCTGGGCAGCATCCCGGATGGTCCGGCGCTCGCCTTCGCGGTGGTGGGCGAGGTGCTGGCCGTGGCCAGGAGCCATGGCGTGGCTGTCGATGCGGATAAGGTCGGTGCCAGCGTGCTGCACGCCATCGAGTACCACATTGGCCACAAGCCATCCATGCTGCAGGACATCCTTGCCGCCCGGCGCACGGAGATCGATGCGATCAACGGCGCCGTCGTGGCCGCGGCGCAGCGGCACGGGGTGCCCGTGCCGCGCACCGAAGCCCTGATGCAACTCGTCCGGCTGATCGAGACCCGGGCGGGCGGCCACGGGCTGGATGCCAGTCCGGTCCTGCACTGAGTGGCGGCACGCCACTCTTGAAACCCGATACAAGAGCAAAAGGCGCTGGCGCCCGCCAGGACGCCAATCGACAGGAGACACCCATGCATACCCAAGCCGGCGCGTCGATCGATGTGGGACGCGTACTAGACGACGGCCCTTACACCACCATGCAGAAGATCGTCGTGGTGCTGGCGGCGCTGTCCATCGTGATGGACGGCTTCGATGGCCAGTTGATCGGTTTCGCCATTCCCGTGCTGATCAAGGAATGGGGCATCACGCGCAGCGCCTTCGCACCCGCGGTGGCGGCGGGGCTGGTGGGCATGGGCATCGGCAGCGCCTGCGCCGGCCTGTTCGCGGACCGCTTTGGCCGCAGGTGGGCCGTGATCGGCAGCGTCTTCCTGTTTGGCACGGCCACCTGCGCCATCGGTTTTGCCCCGGACACCACGACGATTGCCGTGCTGCGCCTGATCGCCGGGCTTGGCATTGGCGGCGCGTTGCCAAGCTCCACCACCATGACGGCCGAATTCACCCCGGCGCGCAGCCGCACGCTGGCGGTGACGGCCACCATCGTCTGCGTGCCGCTTGGCGGCATGCTGGCCGGCCTGTTCGCCAGCGTTGTCCTGCCGGCCTATGGCTGGCGCGGCTTGTTTTTTATCGGCGGCTCCCTGCCGCTGGGCCTGGGCGTGCTGCTGATGCTGGTGCTGCCCGAGTCGCCGCGTTTCCTGGTGCGCCGTCCCGCCCGCTGGGATGAGCTGCGCCGGCTGCTCGGCCGCATGTCCAGGCCGCTGCCGGCGGACGCCGTCTTCACCGACCTGGCCGAGCGCGATGCGGAGCGCCGCAAGGGCTTCGGCGCGCTGTTCGCGCCTGGGCAGGCGCGCGATACGCTGGCGATCTGGTGCGCCTTCTTCATGTGCCTGCTGGCGGTCTACAGCGCCTTTAGCTGGCTGCCGACCATGCTGGCCTCGGAGGGACTGAACGTGGCGGTCGCGGGTTCCGGCCTGACGGCCTACAACCTCGGCGGCGTCATCGGCGCGCTGTGCTGCGCGGTGGCCATCACCCGCTTCGGCTCGCGCTGGCCGCTGGCGATCTGCTGCGCCGGCGGGGCGGCCAGCGCGCTGCTGCTGCAAGGCGTGGACGTGCGCCACAGTACGGGATTGCTGATCTTTGGCCTGGGCGTGCACGGCATGTTCGTCAATGCGGTCCAGTCGACCATGTACGCGCTGTGCGCCTTCGTGTACCCCACCGCGGTGCGCGCCACGGGCACCGCATCGGCGCTGGCCTTCGGCCGCCTCGGGGCGATCCTGAGCGCGTTCGCGGGCGCGGCGGTGATCACCGCAGGCGGCGCGTCGTCCTATCTCGGCATGCTTGGCGCGGCGATGGCCGCGGTGCTGGTGGCGCTGCTTGCGGTCAAGGGGCATATCCCGAAGCCGGCGCGGCCCGCCGCCCGGGGCGACGCAGCCCTCGCGCGTTCCTGACCGCACGCTGGCCCTGCCCGGTTGCCCGGTTGCCCGGATGTCGCTTCGCCTGGCCGGGGAGGGTACATCCGGAATTCGCTATGATCCGGGATCGGAACCGTTTCTCGCGCGGCCGGCTTCTCCACGTTCGCCAAGGCAATCGGCCGCGCCGGGAGGCAAGCCGGCGCGCGCCCATGCCCATGACCCAGATAAGCAGCAATACCCCTGTCAACCCGGAACAGCCTCGGGCGGAGGCGGCCGCCCTGGCGCATCGGGCGGAACGGATCGTGACCGGTGCCGGCGGCTGCCGGGTGGTCTGGCGTCGCTTCGGCGAAGGGCGCCCGGTCATCCTCTTGCATGGCGGACATGGCAGCTGGCTGCACTGGGTGCGCAATATCGAGGCGCTGGCTGCGCAACGCACGGTCTGGGCGCCGGACATGCCCGGCTTTGGCGAGTCGGATGACATCGTCAGCGATCTGTCCGTCATGGCCGGCACGCTCGCGGCGGCGATCCGACAGTTGCCCGGCTGCGCGGACGAAATCGACCTCGCCGGCTTCTCGTTCGGCGGGCTGGTCGCCGCGAACGTGGCCGCCGCGCTTGGCACGGTGCGCCGGCTTGCCCTGCTGGGTTCGGCCGGGCACGGCGGCATTCGCCGGCAGCAGCGCGCGCTGGTGGACTGGCGCAAGGCGGCGGACGGCGCGGCGCTGGCGCAGGCGATGCGCTACAACCTGGAGGCGTTCATGATCGCGGACCCGGCCAGGGTCGATGCCATGGCCCTGTACGCGCACACCGAGTCATGCCGGCATACACGCTTTCGCAGCAAGAACATCTCGCGCGCGGGCGGCCTGCGCGACGCGCTGGACCGCTTCGGCGGCGAAGTGCTGCTTGCATGGGGCGAGCACGATGTGACGGCCGACCCGGCCGCGGCGGTGGCGGCCATGACGCAGGGCAGCGTGCAGCGGCAGGGCCGCATCATCCCGGATGCGGGGCACTGGGTCCAGTACGAGGCGCACGAGCCAGTCAACGCGCTGCTGGGCGGGTGGCTGGCAAGATAGCGTCCCGCGCCTATGCCGCCAGGGTGGACGTGGATGCGTACGTCTTCTGGTAATGCACCGTGAACGTGCCCAGCGCGGCGAGGGCGGCCTGCGGGTCGTGGCTCGGCTTGACGGCGAACGCATCGAAGCCGCAGCGGGCCATGTAGTGCACCGTATCGATCATCACGTCGCCCACCGCGCGCAGCTCGCCACGCCAGCCGTATTGCGTGCGCAGCAACTGGGCCAGCGAATAGCCGCGCCCGTCGGTATAGACCGGGAAGTCGATCGCCAGGTGCGCGATGCCGGTCGCATCGATGACAGTGGCGCCCGCGTCCAGCAAGTCTTCCGGTTCCGCATCCGGCGCCAGGTACACGGCCACCGGATGGCGGCGCGCGCGCAAGGCGACGCGGGTGGCCCGCCAGGTGTCAAGCGTGACCAGCCAGCCATCTTCGTCGGGCGRCATGGTCGAGCCGGCCACGCTCTCGTCCGCCACGAAGGCGCGCCAGATGTCGGCTTCGAGCCGGCCGTTGCGGATCACGTTGTTCAATTTGTCGGACTGCGGCAGGAATTGGGTTTCAGGCACGGGCCACCTCCGCCTGCTGCCGCCGCGCGACGATCCTCGGGTCCTGGTAGACCGCCTGCTTGAAGGGATCCACGCCGACGCGCTCGACCACGTCGATAAACCGCTCCGCCTCGCTGTCGCGCAGGGACAGGTAAGTGTCGATCAGCAGCGCGACCACGTCGGGGATTTCATCGCGCGCGAAGGACGGGCCGATGATGCGGCCAATGGCCGCGCCCCCGCCCTTGTGCTGGTCAAGCAGGGCATGGCCGGCGGCGCCGTTCTGGCGCCCGCCGACGGTGACCTGGTACCACTCCTCGCCGGCCTTGTCGACGCCGAGGATGCCGATATGGCCGACGTGATGGTGCCCGCAGGAGTTGATGCAGCCGGAGATGTTCAGGTCCAGCTCGCCGATTTCGAACAGGTAGTCCAGGTCGTCGAAGCGGCGCTGGATGGCCTCCGCCAGTGGAATCGACACGGCGTTCGCCAGCGAGCAGAAATCCCCGCCCGGGCAGGCGATGATATTGGTGAGCATGCCGATATTCGCGGTGGCCAGGCGCAAGGCATCCAACTCCAGCCATAGCGCGTACAGCTGGCTGCGGCGCACGTCGGCCAGGATCAGGTTCTGCTCATGCGAGACGCGCAGCTCGCCAAAGCCGTAGCGGTCCGCCATATCCGCCACCGCATCCATCTGGTCCGCGGTGATGTCGCCGGGGGGCGCGCCGGTGGCTTTCAGCGACACGGTCACGGCGGCGTAGCCGGGCACGCGGTGCGCATGCACATTGCTGCGCAGCCAGCGGGCGAAGCGGGGCTGGGCCGCCGTCAGGGCAGGGCCGGGGCCGGGCTCGTCCGCCGCGCCGGGATCGTAATCCGGCGTGGTGAAGCGGCTGGCCACGCCTTTCACGAAGTCCGTGCTGACCGTATCCGGGCCGCCGCGGATGCGCTGCCATTGCTCGTCAACCTGCTGCGCGAACACGCCGGGCGTCAGGTCTTTCACCAGGATCTTGATGCGCGCCTTGTACTTGTTGTCGCGCCGCCCGTGCAGGTTGTAGACGCGCAGCGTGGCCTGCAGGTAGGTCAGCAGATCGGACCAGTGCACGAAGGCGTTGATCAGCTTGCCGACCATCGGCGTGCGGCCCATGCCGCCGCCCACCCAGACCCGGAAACCCAGTTCGCCGTCGCGCTCCACCGCCTGCAGGCCGATGTCGTGCACGCCGACCGCGGCCCGGTCCGTGGTGGCGCCGCTCACGGCGATCTTGAACTTGCGCGGCAGGAAGGCGAACTCCGGATGCAGCATGGACCACTGGCGGATGATCTCGCACCACACCAGCGGGTTCACGACCTCGTCCGGCGCCAGGCCCGCGAAATGATCGGTGGTGGTGTTGCGGATGCAATTGCCGCTGGTCTGGATCGCATGCATCTGCACGGTGGCCAGCTCCGCCAGGATGGCGGGCGCGTCTTCCAGGCGCGGCCAGTTGAACTGCATGTTCTGGCGTGTGCTGAAGTGCCCGTAGCCGCGATCCCAGCGGCGCGAGATCTCGGCCAGCTTGCGCAGTTGCCGGGACACCAGCATGCCGTAGGGAATCGCCACGCGCAGCATGGGCGCATGCCGCTGGATATAGAGGCCATTCTGCAGGCGCAGCACGCGGAACTCGTCTTCGGTGAGCTGGCCGCTGAGGAAACGTTCGGTCTGGCCGGCGAATTGCGTAACGCGCTGGTCGACCAGTTGCTGGTCGATCTCATCATATAAGTACATGGGGCACTTCCAGGTTTGCCGTGCGGGAAACGGGCAATGTCGCCGCCGCCGGCGAGGGGCTTGTGGGTAGCCATCAGGCTAGCGCCCCTGATGCGGGCCGAACAGGATCAGTTGGTGCGCGTTCGGCACGGAGCAGCGGCGGCGCGGGCTGTCATGTGCGTTCGGGTGCGCTCTGGTGCGCTCGGCATTGGCGAACGCGCTGGCCATGCGGTCCCCGCGCAATCCCTGGCAACTGCGCCGTGTGTCCGCGATTCTTCCTTTCCCGTCAAGACTGTTTTCCCTTCCCGGCATTTCTTTCCGCCACGCGGAAGGCTAACGTGCGTAACGAGTCTGCGGAGTCCGCGCGCGCCGCCTGCCCGCTTGCAGGTCCCGGCGCGGGCAAGACCCGCGGAGCGGGCGCAGATCCAGACCGATCCGGAGGAAGACCAAGCCTATGCCAAAGTCGTTTGTCTATACGGCCCAGCCCATGCGCGTCCTGTTCGGCGCGGGCACCTTGAGCCAGGTTGCGCAGGAGGTGGAGCGCATGGGTGCGCAACGCGCGCTGGTGCTGTGCACGCCGAACCAGACGGAGGAGGCGCTGCGCGTTGCGGAATTGCTGGGGCCGCTCTCGGCCGGCATCTACGCCGGCGCCATCATGCACGTGCCTCTCGAGACCGCGCGCGCGGCTGCCAGGCACGCGCAGGCGTTGGGCGCGGATTGCGCGATCGCCATCGGCGGCGGCTCGACCACGGGGCTGGGCAAGGCGATCGCGCTGACCTCCGGGCTGCCCATCCTGGCGATTCCCACCACCTACGCGGGCTCGGAGATGACGCCGATCTACGGCATCACCGATGCCGGCCTGAAGAAGACCGGCCGCGACCCGCGCGTCCTGCCCCGCACCGTGATCTACGATCCCGAACTTACCGTCGGCCTGCCGGTTGCCATGAGCGTGACCAGCGCGCTGAACGCCATCGCCCATGCGGCGGAAGGCCTGTATGCCGAAGATGCCAACCCGGTGACGTCGCTGATGGCCGAGGAGGGAATCCGGGCGCTGGCCAGCGCGATTCCCCGCATCTGCGAGGTCCCGTCCGATCTCGATGCCCGCGCCGATTGCCTCTATGGCGCGTGGCTCTGCGGCTCGGTGCTGGGCAGCGTCGGCATGGCGCTGCACCACAAGCTGTGCCATAC